>NZ_JAHBAJ020000005.1:0-31972 GCF_018390775.2 Sesame phyllody phytoplasma
TAAAAGAACTAAAGTACTGTGTAAGAATTGTCATCGAAAGGTAACAAATCAACAAATACAGGATATTAGGAAACAAGAACGATAAGAACAAATAACTAATCAACCGTGAGGGAAAATTAGTTCTCGAAAGAGAGTAAATTATGGAAAGCCGGATGCTTGGAAACTTGCTTGTCCGGTTTGGACGGGGGCTGATTGTAAATAAAACAGCAAAGATAAATCGCTGAATAAAACGCAATTAATCTATCCGTATTATTAAGATAATTTTAATTGTAAAAATATTTTTTAATAAATATTTATTATGTAATAATTGTAGTATTTTAAGGTTATTTTGTAAAAGGTTATAAGAAAAAATTATATGAAAAATAAATTAGTTAAAACGGTTCATTGTCGTGATATTAATTTTAGTCAATGGTATACAGACCTTTGTTTAAAAGCTAAATTAATTTCTTATTCTGATGTACCAGGTTTTTTTATTTATCTACCCAATGGTTACTTTTTGTGGGAAATGATACAAAAATTTTTAAATCATTATTTAAAAAAAAGTAATCATAGGAATGTTTATTTTCCATTACTTTTTTCTGAAAATTTATTTCAACTCGAAAAAGAACATATTCAAGGTTTTGCTCCTGAAACTCTTATTATCGATAATGTCGCTAATCAACCTTTATTGTCTAGATTAATTCTGCGTCCTACTTCAGAAGTAATTTTTGCCAAGTATTATTCGAGTGTTATTACTTCTTATAGAGATTTACCTAAATTATTTAATCAATGGTGCAGCGTAGTCCGTTGGGAAAAAAATACTAAACCTTTTTTAAGGAGTAAAGAATTTTTATGGCAAGAAGGGCATACAGTTCATGCTACTAAACAAGAAGCTCTTAAAGAAACTCTTTATATTTTAAATTTGTATAAAAAATTAGGTAAAGAATTATTAGCTATACCTTTTATTTCAGGCATCAAAACAGAAAAAGAAAAATTTAAAGGAGCTTTAATCACTTATGCTATTGAAACTTTAATGTATGACGGTCAATCTTTGCAAGCAGGTACTTCTCATTATTTAGGAACTAATTTTTCTAAAATTTTTAAGATTCAATTTCAAGATCAAAATTCTATTATGCAATTAGCACATCAAACATCTTGGGCTGTTTCGTCTAGATTAATAGGTGCCATTATTATGGTACATGGCGATGATGAAGGGTTAGTAATGCCACCTTATATTGCGCCTATACAGATAGTTATTATTCCTTTAAGATTAAATAATTCACTTTTATTAACAAAAGTTAATTTTTATTATAAACAATTGTTGAAAAAATATCGTACTAAATTAGATATACAAAATAAAAATGTTGGCTGGAAATTTAGTCATTATGAATTGCAAGGAGTTCCTTTGAGATTAGAAATAGGAGAACAAGAATTACAAAACGAACAAGTAACCATTTTTATTAGACACAGTCGAAAAAAAATTGTTATTAATGCTTCCGAATTGTTGTTAAATATCTCGAATTTGATTAAAAATATTCATAAAAACATGTTCGATAATGCTTTGCAACGTATGGAAAAAAATATTTATATTGCTAATAATTATGAAGAGTTTAAAATTTATTTATCTAAAAAGGGATATGTTAAGATGAGTGTTTTAGCTAACGAAGCGGAAGATATTATCAAAAAAGAAACAGGAGCAACAGCTAGAGTTATTTTAAAAGAAAAATTATTAAATAAAATTTGTCCTGTTACTAACAAAAAAGCAAATCAAACTATTTTATTTGCTAGAGCTTATTAAAAACATTGTAATTAAAATGAATTTATAATTTAACGATTTTACTTTTATTTGAATTTATGGTAAAATTATTAAAAGTTGTTCTTGATAAAAGAAGAAATTAAAAAAAAGGAGAATAAGGTAATTTAAACGTATATGGAAAATGATGATAAAAATAATTATTTAAAAAGTTTTATTTTTTATAACCCATATTTTATTACAGTTAAATGTGAAAGAGGTTATAGAATAAAATGAGTATAATTATTTTGACTATCATAGCATTAATTTTTATCAATGCTTTATTGTCAGCTATTGAAATTTCTTTAGTTTCTTTAAGTGAAAGCAAATTAGATCTTGAAATAGAAAAAGGTATTAAAAAAGCCGTAAAAATTAAAAAAATTAAATCTAAACCTACTCATTTTTTGTCTGTAATTCAAATAGTTATTCATATATTAACAGTTATCCAAGGTTATATGTTGCATCATGATTCTCATGGTGAAATTCAAATTTTATTAACTATTCTTTCTTTGGTTTTAGGGGATATTATTCCTAAGCGAATTGCTTTAATTTATCCTTTAAAAACTGCTTATTATTTGTTAGGTTTGTTTAATTTAGTTTGTTTTTTTATGAAACCTTTTGTTTGGTTGTTGCATCAAATAAGCAATCTCATTTTATATTGTTTAAGGATTGATCCGAATAAAACTCAAGATATTGTTTCAGAAGATGAATTACGTTTTTTATTAAGTGCTTCTTATAATCAAGGAGTTATTAATAGTAATGAAAACAATATGATACAAAATATTTTTGATTTCAATACCACTAAAGTTTCAGATATTATGCGTCATAGAAAAGAAATTGTAGCCATTCGTCATGATATTAGTATTAATGAATTGAGAGAATTTATTTTAAAAGAAAAATATACTCGATTTCCTGTTTATATGGAAAATTTAGATAAGATTTTAGGAATCGTTCATATTAAAGATCTTTTTAAAGTTTTATTAGTTACAAATGATCAACGTCCTTATAAGAATAATTATTCAAAGTTTAATATTAATCATTATTTAAGACGAGTTTTTTATATTACAGAATTTAAAAATATTAGCGAATTATTGAAAGAAATGCAGTCTAAACAAAAACATATGGCTATTGTAGTTGATGAATACGGAGGTACAGCTGGTATCGTAACTATTGAGGATGTTATTGAAGAAATTCTAGGCGAAATTCAGGATGAATATGATAAAAACGATTTCGAAATTGTAAAAATTTCCGATCAAGAATTTATTATAAAAGGTACTGCTCATCTGTGTGATATAGAAGAATATTTAAATGCTAATTTACCAGTAGATGATTATGATACTTTAAGTGGTTTTATGTTAGATAAATTGCGTAGAATGCCAGAAAGTAATGAAAAAATTCGAATAATGTATAATGATTGGATTTTTGATGGTTTATCTCATAACGGTTTAGTTATAACCAAAGTTAGAGTTACTAAATCTAATATTCCTAAACAAATAAAATGATTTTAATTTTTTTATATTGACAATAATTAAAATTTTTTTTATTAATTTTATTGTTTAAATTAATAATAATTATTAGGCATATTCCTTAGAAGGTTTGGTTTTCGTTATATATGAATTCTTTGTTTTATAATTCTGAAATATCATTATTAGTAGAAGAGTTACAAACTAATTTAAAAACAGGATTGACAGAACAACAAGTTCAATCTAGATTAATCGAACATGGTTTGAACACATTGTTCAAGCCCAAACCTAAGTCTTTAATAAAAAAATTTTTAAATCAATTGAATAATTTTTTTATATATATTTTATTAACATCAGCGTTTATTACTTTAATTATAGGTATTTTAAATCGTCATCAAGAAGAATTGTATGAAGGTATTTTAATTTTTTTAATTATATTAGGTAATGCTATTTTTGGTGTTTTTCATGAGTATCAAAAAGATAAATCTTTTGATATTATTACCCAAACTACTAAAATATATGTCAAAGTTTTACGAGAATCTAATATAAAATCTGTTGTTAGTGATCATTTAGTTCCAGGAGATATTATTTTTTTAGATAAAGGAGATATAGTTCCTGCTGATTTACTTCTATTAACTTCTAATAATTTACAAGTGGATGAAGCCATTTTAACAGGTGAATCAAATTCAGTTACTAAAAATACTAACGTTCAAATTATTGATTCAAATTTATTAAATAATAAAAATTTGTTATTTATGGATACTGTTATAATTAACGGAAATGCCCAAGCTGTAGTTATTAATACAGGAATGAGAACGCAAATAGGTCGTATTACTAAATTGTCTCAAACAGTTAAAAAAGAAAAAACAGTTTTAGAATTTTATTTACAAAAATTAACTAAAATTTTGAGTTTTATTATTTTTATTTTGATTTTTATAAATTTTCTTTTTAATATTTTAAAATATTATTTATTTTTCAATAGTTTGAATTGGAATATTATAAGTAGTTATTTATTATCTTCCATTGCTTTAATTGTGGCTGTTATTCCTGAAGGTTTATTAGCTATTATGACTATTATTTTTGCTTTTGGAGTAAAAAAAATTGCTAAATCCAATGCTATTGTTAAAAGTTTAAAAACATTAGAACGTTTGGGAGCTATTAATGTTATTTGTACAGATAAAACAGGAACACTTACTCAAAATAAATTATTAATTAAATTTTTATATGTTTATTCAAATCACTTTAATATTGATTATTCTAGTCAATTAATTCCTGATAATTTAATTTCTAATTATCAACAATTAATTCATTATGGTATTTTATGTAATAGTATTGCTCAACATGATAATGAAAAAAATATTTCTTGTTTTGATTTATTAGATTCTGTAGATCGTTCTTTTTTGGAATTAGCTAAATTTTTAAATATTGATATTAATGTATTACGAAAACAATATAAATTAATTAAAATGTTTCCTTTTGATGACGAGTTCAAATTAATGATTACTATATATAAAGATAAAAATAAATATTTTACTATTGTTAAAGGTGCTGGTGAAATTTTATTGGATTTATCATATTATATTTGTATTAATAATACAAAAAATAATGTTATTAAAAATGCAAAATATAAAGACGAATTTGAATTTCAATTAAATAAACAAGCTAAAATAGGTTATAAAATATTAGGAGTTGCTTATACAAATTTTTTTGATTCTCAGTTTTTATCTGATAATATTTCTGTTAAAGAAATTTTATATATTTTACGTCGAAATCTTATTTTAGTGGGATTAACAGGTATCGAAGATCCTTTAAAATTGGAAGTTTTCCAGTCTATTCAGGAATGTCATAACTCTAATATTCAAACTATTATGATTACAGGTGATAATCGTTATACAGCTATGAAAGTAGCTAATAAATTAAATATTTTAAATAAAAAAACAGATTTAGTAATCGATGGATCTGAATTAGATAAATTAGATGAAAAAAAATTATTACAAAATTTGACGAATATTAAAGTTTATGCTCGTACTATTCCGGAACATAAATTAAAAATTGTTCGAGCTTGGCAGAAATTAGGTTATGTAGTTGCTATGATTGGTGATGGTGTTAATGATGTTCCTAGTATCAAACAAGCTGATGTAGGATTGGCTATGGGTTTGAATGGTACTGAAATTACTAAACAAAGCGCTGATATTGTTTTGATGGATGATAATTTTAATACTATTGTAACATCTATTAAAGAAGGGCAAAATGTTTTCGTTAATATTCGTAAAAGTTTAATGTTTTTATTAAGTTGTAATATGGGAGAAATTTGTCTTATATTATTTAATAGTTTATTGGGATTTTTTTGTTTTCCTTTGGATTTTGTTATTTTAAATACTTTACAAATACTTTGGATTAATTTAGTTACTGATTCTTTAGTGGCTTTAGCTTTAGGTATGGAGCCGCCTGAGACTAATATGATAAATAATTCCATGGTTAAAAAAGACATTAATTTTTTAAATAAAGCGTCATTATATAAAATTTGTTTCGAAGGTTTGATGTTGGGCGTTATTGTTTTTGGTTCTGCTATTTTAGGATATTATATACATGATGTCGATAATGCTAAATATGCTCAAACTTTTGCTTTTATGGTTTTGGCTTTTTCACAATTATTTCATGCTTGGAATTTTAGAAGTTTATCACAATCTATTTTTTCTCTTAAAACAAAAAATCCGATTTTTATTATTTATTTTATAATAAGTTTTTTAGTGCAATTAATTATTTTATTTATTCCTATTTGCCAAAAATATTTTAATTTGGCTAAGTTATCGTTTTGGGATATTAATATAATTATGTTTTTGTCTTTTATCCCTATATTTATTATTGAATTGTATAAAAAATATTTGAAGTATAAATTGATTTAATATTTTTTGTATTTTTATTGTATTGGTTAAATTTTAATAATTTTTGCAAACATTTTAAAATTATTATTAATTATTTTTTTTAGTTTTTATTTATTTTTGGTATTTTTTGTTATTTTTGATGGGGCGCCAAAGATGCCTAAATTTCCTGCTATTTAACCAATTGCCAGGGCCGATAAACTCTGAAAAGATATAGTCGGTCAGGTTAACGAAAGAATGTCGGATCAAAGCAGACCATAAAAGCGGGTTGCGACGAAAGCGAATTAGTCAAGAAGATACCGCCACCGAATAATTCTATGGAGAAGCCTGAAATGGCCTAAGAAGGAAAATTGATGTAATAATGTGACTTGTTTCGAAAGTTGCTTAAACGGACAGTCCAGAGTCTACTAATATAACGTCAAGTATTGGGTAGTTTATCAGCACAGAAAACCTGGAATCAACTTCCAAAAGAGGAAACTTCCCCTAAAGAATTAAGGTAGAAATTTAGCGTAACTTGGAGAATCCTAAAACTAAGTAATTAAATTTACTAATCCGGAAATAAAAGTCTGGATGGTCAAGGATAAAGAATCTTTATAGTAGTCGTAAAGGTAAACCTAGATTTGGAATAATTTAGTTAATCATCTTACCGAGAAGAAAGCTAATCACTCTTATAGGGCGAAAGAAGAAAGTAATTTACTATTTATTCAATGGTATCGGGAAGGGAGTTGATAAATTATGTCAACAACGGTTTCACCAGAAACTAAACTTTTGCGAACATTGAATAGAATTCAATATTGTTCACCAAACGGTTACTCTTTAATAAGAGAACTCCAGCAAGGAATGAATAACTTTCGCAACACGTTAACAGCATTCAATAAAATCGTGGCTAACAAAGAGGCAGGTACACCCGGTATTGACAATGAAACCATTGATGGGATCAATCTTAAAAAACTAGAAAAATACCATCTGGAATACTTCAATAATGATTACCACCCGAAACCAGTTAAAAGGATATTCATTCCCAAAGATAATAAAAAAACCAGATCTTTGGTGTTACAGACCATCAAAAACTGGCTGATACAGAAATGTCTCGAACAACTTTTAACTCCTTATTTTGAGAAAATCTTCTCAGAATGGAGTTTTGGATTTAGAACCAAAAAATCTTGTAATGATGCCATCAAACGTGTCAAACAAAGATTTAAAGGAATTGATTACATTGTCAAAATTGACTTAAAAGGCTACTTTGATATCATCAATCATGAGTTCCTTATGAGAACCTTAAAACAGTTTATCAGAAAGAAATAAAACTCTCTCAACCATTAACAAATGGCTGAAAGCCGGTTTCATGAAAGATGGCATCAAATATGAATCCTTATCAGGTTCTCCCTAGGGAGGAATTATTTCCCCTTTGTTGGTGAATGTATATTTATAAAGAAATTTTTTCAGAATAATTTTAAAGAATGGGGCATAACGGTGATTTTATAATGGGCTTTATAAAATATAAAAGGTATTTTAGGTTAAGTATAATTAGAAATATTATTTATTATTTTTTTAATCTATTTTTATTTTTTTTAGTTATATTTTTATTATGTAATTTAATTTTAGATAAAGAAAATACTACTAAAATTTTTCGTTTTAATTTTTCTCGAGTATCTAGTGATAGCATGTTACCTAAAATGCGTGTTGATGATATAGTTTTTTTTACTTTATTAGATGAAGATAAATGTAAACTTTTAAAAACAAGTAATCCCGGAAAATTAGATGGAGATATAATTATATTCAAAGCAGATTCTTCTGAATTTGCTTATTTAAAAGATAGTTTTATTATTCATAGAGTAGTTTTTAATAATACTCAAGAAAAATATGTCACTACGAAGGGTGATAATAATTCTTTTGTTCAAAAATTTGAAGAAAAAATTCCTTATCATAATGTTTTTTATAAATATTCTTTTAAAATTCCTTATGAAATAACTTATATACTAATATGGAGTATGATTTTATTATTATTTTACTTTATTATTTTTGATGAATCTTCATCTAATGATAATTTAGTTTAAAACTTTAAGTTAGCTATTTTAGATTATTATTTTATTAAAAGGTTTATTATATATGGGTGATAATATTATTTTTCCTAATATAAATTGGGAATATATTCTCAAAAAAGAACAACAAAAAGAGTATTTTATTAAAATAAAAAAATTTTTAATAACTCAATATAAATTGGGTAAGAAAATTTTGCCACATCCAAAAAATCTTTTTAATGCTTTTAAGTGTACTCCTTGGGACAAAGTAAAAGTTGTTATTTTAGGTCAGGATCCTTATCCTGGACCTAATCAAGCTCACGGTTTAGCTTTTAGCACTTTATCTTCGGATACTCCTAAAAGTTTAAAGAATATTTTTATTGAGTTAAAAAATGATTTATCCATTAAAGCTTCTACGAATCAATTATTTTCTTGGGCTTATGAAGGGGTATTATTATTGAATACTATTTTAACTGTTGAAGAAGGTTTTTCTTTAAGTCATAAAAATATTGGTTGGCATATTTTTACTATTAATATATTTAATTATTTGTCTTTTAAAAAAAATATTGTTTATATTTTGTGGGGGAAACAAGCTCAAGATTATAAAAGTTATCTAAATATTAAAGATAATTTGATTATTGAAAGTAGTCATCCTTCACCACTTTCGGTTTATCGAGGTTTTTTTGGTTCTAAGCCATTTTCTCGTGCTAATGAATATTTAAAATATCATCAAAAAAAACCTATTAATTGGGATGTGCGCTTAAGAGGCTTAAATATTGTGTGATTTTACCAATAGCCAGAGAAGATAAATCCTGAAACGATACGGTCAGTAGGTCAAATTAAAGAATGACTAATTACAGCAGCAGATCATAAAAGCGGGTTGCGACGAAAGCAAATTAGTCAATATGACACCCGCCACTAAATAATTCTATGGAGAAGCCTGCAATGGCCTAAGAAGGAAAATTGAGGTAATCGTTGAACCTATTCCGGAAATTGCTAAAACGGACAGTCCAGAGTCTACTAATATAACGTCAAGTATTGGGTAGTTTATCAGCACATAAAACCTGTAATCAACTTCCAAAAGAGGATACTTCACCTAAAGAATTAAGGTAGAAATTTAGTGTAACTTGGAGAATCCGAAAACCAAGTAATTAAATTTATCTGTATCTACATTACTAGTAACAAGTGGCCGATAAACAATGAAAATGTCATCCTATCTCGGATATTTTATTAATGAAAAAAACCTGGAATCTTACAACTTTTCAAGAAATACAATATTACTTATTAGTAGTTACTTCGCTTAATAAATTAATTTAGATATTTGTTTGTAAGGTTTTATAGGGGAGTGTTTAGGAAGAATATATACAATTAAAAACTAATTTTGTTTTTTAAAAGTAAATAATCTATTTTTATCATAGGATTAAAAGGATCATTAATATTTTATAATTATTTGATTCATAACAATAAATTTAACCGAATAAAAGGAGTTTTTTAATTAATGAGAGAAAATTTTCAACATTATATCGATTGTGTTGGAGCTGATGAATCAGGTAAAGGCGATGTGTTCGGACCTATAGTAGTTGGTATAGTTTATATAAGAAATGAATTAGTAGATTTTTTATTGCGAAATAATGTTAAAGATTCAAAATTATTAAGTAAAAATGCTATTTTTAAAATAGCTCCTTTTTTAATGAAACATATTGATTATGATTTTGAAATTTTACAACCTTTTGATTATAATAATTTAATTAAGAAAAAATTCAATCTTAATCATATACTTGCTTGTCTATATAATAAATTAATTTTAAGATTTTGTAATAATTTAAAATTTTCATCTTCAGTGATTATCGATCAATTTGCTACTGAATCTTGTTATTTTAATTATTTAAAAATGGAATCGAATGTTTATCATTCTATTATGGGCGCCAAAGAGGCCTAAATATCGTGTGATTTAACCAATCACCAGTGCGATAAACACTGACAGGCTAAGAACGGTTCTTTAAAGGAAACAATAAAGAATTACAGCAGTTCTTAAAAGCGGGTTGCGATGAAGTAGTTAGTCAAGAAGATACCGCCACCGAATGATTTTAAGGATAAGCCTGAAAGGGCCTAAGAAGCTAAGAAGATGTAATTTGATAACCTGTCTCGTAAACTACTATAAACGAGCAGTCCAGAGACTATCAACCTAAAATAATTGGGCTGGATAGTTTATCAATTAAAAACCTGGAATCTCACCACCAAAATAATAGTGGTTACTTCACCTAAGGAATCAAGGTCGATATTTAGAGTAACTTGGAGAATCCTAAAGGTTAGTTATTAAATTAACTAATAATGAAATAAAAGTCATTAGGCCCAAGGATAAAGAGACTTTTTAGTAGTCGGAGGAGTAAAACTTAATTTGGAATAATTAAGTTAATCGCCCTCCCGAGATGAAGGTTAACAACCTTTATAGGGCGAAAGAAGTCAGTAATTTATTGTGCAATATCATAAAGTGCTACAGGACGATTATAATCAACAACTAACCAGTGGTGACATTAAGTTAGTCTTCGCAAGAAGATAAATTATGGCAAGCCGGATGCTTGGAAACTTGCTTGTCCGGTTTAGAGGGGGGCTGTTTGTAATAGATATCAAAAATACCAATTTTGATATTGAAACGCAAATATTCTATCTCTATATTTAAAACTAAAGCTGAATCTAAATTTTTATGTGTAGCTGCTGCTTCTATTATTGCTCGTTATTTATTCTTACAAGAGATAGAAAAATTAGGGAAAGATAATAATTTAAAATTAATTTTAGGAGCTTCTGATTTAGTCAATCAACAAATTAAATTAATTTATGAAAGATATGGTTTATCAATTTTTTATAAAATTGCTAAGATTAATTTTAAAAATATTAGTAAGAACAAATTGTTTCATTTATCTTAAATTTAAAATTGAATTTGATGGAGACTTTTTAAATCTATTATTTTAAATTAAAATTTTTATAAAAAAAAGGAAAAAATTTAAATATGCATAGTATTTTTTCTAAAATAGTTGATAAACAAATACCGAGTTATATTATTTATGAAGATGATTTGGTGATGGCTTTTTTAGATATTTCTCAAGTTACTCGTGGTCACACTTTGGTTATTACTAAAAAAGTTTATGCCGATATTCAAGATGTGCCACAAGATGTTTTTTTACATTTATTCAAAATAGTTTACCAAATTAGTCACGTATTGATTAAAGCTTTTAAAGCTTCTGGTTTAAATTTAATAAATAATAATGGAGCAGTGGCTGGGCAAACTGTTTTTCATTATCATGTTCATATAATTCCGCGTTTTTCTAAGGATGAAATATATGTCAAACTACTAGATAATTCTTCTTATTTAAAGGAACAAGATTATAAAACGATTTTAAAACAAATAATTGATTATAATTGTAATTAATTACAAAAAAATTAAAAAAATTTTTAATTTATTTAAGGAGTGGTTAATAATTTATTAAAAATATTCATAATTTTAATAATGATATTGAATATCTTTTACAACGAATTTATTTCAATTTGATTAACAAAATAAGATTATATTAAGAAATCATATTGATTTTCGATTTAATTTATTTAGTAATTTAATAGTTAAATTAGTTGCTATACGACCTTTTGGTGTTCTTCTTATATAGCCTTTTTGTATCAAATAAGGTTCATAAACTTCTTCTATAGTAAAAATTTCTTCTCCTAAAGTAGCGGCTAAATTTTTAATTCCTACAGGGCCACCATTAAATTTAAATACTAAATTATTTAAATAATTATAATCTGTTTCATTTAATCCATTTTCATCAATTTTTAATTTTTTTAATGTTTCTAGTGTTATTTGATGAGTAATTACTTTATTAGAATATATTTCTGCAAAATCACGCGTTCTACGAAACAAACGATTAGCTATTCTAGGTGTTCCTCGACTACGCTTTACTAATTCTGTTAATGCTTCTTCTTCTATATAGTTATTATAAACTTTAGCTGTTCTTTGCAGAATAGTTTTTAATTCTGATTCTTTATAATAATCTAATTTTAAAGTTAAACCAAATCGATCTCTTAGTGGAAAAGAGATATGTCCAAATTTGGTAGTTGCCCCTATTAAAGAAAAAGCTGATAATTTAATTCTAATAGTTCTCCTATCATAATCTTTACCAATAACAATATCTAAAGCATAATCTTCCATAGCAGAATATAGTATTTCTTCTACTGTTTTTGGTAATCGATGAATTTCGTCAATAAATAAAATCTCTCCCGTTTGTAAGCTACTTAAAATAGCAGATAAATCTCCAGCTTTTTCTAAAATAGCCCCATTAGTAATTTTAATATTTGTCTTTAATTCATTAGCGATAATACGTGCTAAAGTAGTTTTTCCTAAACCTGGAGGTCCATAGAATAAAAGATGATCTAAAGTTTCTTGTCGTTTACGTGAAGCTTGTATATAAATATTTAAAATATGTTTAATATCTTCTTGTCCTGCATATTCTTGTAATGTTTGAGGTCTTAATAAGGTATCTTCGTTTTTGTTTTTTGGGTCTTTTTTATTTTTTAATATTTTTTCCATTTGAATTCCTATTTTTTTAATAATAATTGTAAAGATTCTTTAATCATAAATTCAATATCTTTTTCTGTATTAATTTTATTAATAATAGTATTAATTTGTTTTATGTCAAAACCTAAATTTAATAAAGCATTTTGAACATCTTTTTGTTTAGGATTTAATATATAATTTGTTTTTTTATTTTTATTTTTAGTATTTAGGTACCAAATAATTTGTTGTGCTGTTTTATCACCGATGCCGGGAAATTGTTTTAAAAAATTTATATCATTGGTTTCAATAGCTATTTTAATTTCTGGAAATAATTCTGTTTGTGTAAGAGAAATAGCTATTTTGGGACCTATACCTGGAATAGCAATTATTTGTTTAAAAAAATTTAATAAGTTAACATCTGTAAAACCATATAAATAACGTATATTTTCTTTGATATATAGATAAGTAAATAATTTTACTTTTTGATTTATTTTGAATAAATAAGGGTTATAAAAACCTATTTCATAACCTATACCATTATTTTCAATAATTATGCTATTATTATTTATTAACTTAATTAAACCTGTAATATAGTAATACATATTTTTAATAATTATTTGCTCCTTTTGATCATTTTATTTATTTTTATTTAAAAATAATGATTAAATTTTAAATAATTTAAATTTTCTAAATTTGTTTAAAATATTAATTTTTTTATTTAAGTATTGATGATTTTCATATTTTTTGAAATTATATGATTAGAATGATATATATTTTACTATATTTCTGATTATTAAATATAATTATATTTAGATTATATTATGATCTTTAATAAATTCATTAGCATCTTTTTTGCTATACTATTTATATTAAAAACTATACTTAAAAAAACTTATAATTAAAATTATTTTATTGTATTAAGTATAAATTATTTTTATTAATTTGAATTTTAATTTTTAAATAATTAACTTATTAAGAGATTTTTGTTCTATAATATTTTATAGATTATAATATTTTGTATTGTTTTGTAATTATTTATTGATATTATAATAATCGAAATGATTCAATATTTCATTGACAGTAATTATTTTTTATTTTATAATTACTTGAATTAGTATTTTTTTTAAAAAATATTTTTTAATTAAATTGCGTTTGGAGTTAGAAAAATGTCAGTTAAAATCCGTTTACAACTTTTTGGTTCTCGCCACAAACCTTTTTATCGTGTGGTAGCTATTGATGCTCATAACAAAAGGAATGGTAAATTTTTAGAAATTTTAGGAAATTATGATCCTTTAAAAGGAGTAATTAATTTAAATTTAGATAAAATTAATTATTGGTTATCTTTGGGTGGTCAACCTACTACTACTGTTAAAAATTTGTGTAAAAAATTTAAAAAAACTCAAATTAGTTAATTTTAGAGATTTTGTTAAAAAATAAAATAATTTAAGATAAAAAGTTTCAATACGAAATTTGTTTTTTGTTTTTGAACAAGAAAGATTATTTAATAAAACACATGCAGATAGATGTTATAACTATTTTTCCGAATTTCTTTGATTATTTCTTAGATCATTCTATTATTAAAAGAGCTCAAGAAAAAAATAAAGTTATTGTTAAGATACATGATTTAAGGAAATATAGTCATAATAAGCATTTTAAAATAGATGATAAGCCATATAGTGGTGATGCAGGTATGTTATTATCATTCCCGCCTTTATATGATTGCTTAGCGAAAATAAAAAAAAATATTAGAATTAAGAATAAAATTATTTTATTATCTCCTCAAGGAAATTTGTTAACTCAATCAAAAGTTAATCAATATGTCAATCATTTTGAACAATTAGTAATTATTTGTGGTAATTATGAAGGTGTTGATGCTAGAATTTTAAATTTTATAGATGAAGAAGTGTCTATTGGAGATTATGTTTTAACTGGCGGCGAAATTGCTTCTTTAGTTTTTATAGATGTTTTAATTAGATTAATACCAGGAGTTATTAATGAAGTTTCTTATTTATCTGATTCGCATCAAAAAGGTTTATTAAAATATCCTCAATATACTAGGCCTTTTGAATATAAAAATTATAAAGTACCTTCAGTTCTTTTATCTGGAGATCATAAAAAAATCTATAAATGGCGTTTAAAAGAAAGTTTAAAAAACACTTTTAAAAAAAGACCAGATTTATTAAAAAACATTGATTTAGATCAGTCTTATCAAGCAATATTAGAAGAGCTTAAAAAAGAAGATGAATTATAAAATATTTATTTTTTTTTGATTATATCTAATTGTAAAAATTTTTATTAAGGAAACGGAAATATTAATTTATGAAATTAAAAGGTCAAAGTTTAGTTAGATCTATAGAAAATCCAAGTTTTAAAAAAATACCTTTTTTTAAAGTTGGTGATACTGTTAGAATGTTAATTCGACAATCTAATAATGATAGTAAACGTGTTCAAAATTTTTCTGGATTAGTTATTAAGCGTCAAGGTAGCGGTATATCTGCAACTTTTACTGTACGTGCTATTAGATTTGGTGTAGGTGTAGAGCGTACTTTCCCTATTTATTCATCTTCTTTAGAAAATTTAGAAGTTCTTAGTTCGGGTATAGTTCGACGTGCTAAATTATATTACATTCGTCATTTATCATCAAAAGCTGCTAGAATTAAAACTAAACATAAATAAAATTAAATTTAATTAAATTTAAAAATTTTTATTTCATTTTATAAGTGGATTTTATTTGAAAATTGGTTTTATATAATATTGTTAAAAAAATAAATTAAAATTTGGAGATAAAAATGTCTTTGTTTGAAGAATTAAAACGGCGTAATTTAATAAAAGATTGTAGTAATGAATCGGAGTTAATTCATAAATTAAATTATGATACTGTTAATTTTTATTGCGGTTTCGATCCTACAGCTATTTCTTTAACCATAGGGCATTTAGTTCAAATAAATACTATTTTGTTATTATATAATAAAGGTCATACACCTTTTATTTTAATTGGTCAAGCTACTAGTTTAGTTGGCGATCCTAAAGAAACTAAAGAGAGAAATTTATTAATACCACAAGAAGTTGTTAAAAACACTCAAGATATCACTATGCAATTAAAAAGTTTATTACCTCGGCAAAGAGTATATTTTGTTAATAATTATGATTGGCTATCCCAAATTAATTTTTTAGATTTTTTGCGTCAATATGGTAAATTGTTTAATATAAAATATATTTTATCTAAGAAAATTATATCCGAAAGATTAAATAATGAAAGTGCTGGTATTTCTTATACTGAGTTTTCTTACAATTTATTACAAGCTTTAGATTTTTATCATTTATATTTAAAAAATAATATAATATTACAAATCGGCGGTTCAGATCAATGGGGAAATATTACAAGTGGTTTAGAATTGATTAGAAAATTAATTAATCCTACTCAGTGTAAGCCTTTAGGTATGAGTATCCCTTTATTACTAAATGATCAAGGTGTTAAAATTGGTAAAAGTGAAAAAGGTAATATATGGTTAAATTCAGAATTAACTAGCCCTTATGAAATGTATCAATATTTTTTAAATTTACCTGATAGTCGTGTAATTTTATTTTTAAAACAAATGACTTTAATTACGTTAGATCGCATTAATTATTTAGCATCGGAATTGAAACTTAATCCTCAAAAAAGATTAGCTCAAAAAGAATTATCTAGATATATAGTTTCTTTAGTTCATGGTGAATCAGTTTCTAAAGATTGTGAAAAAGTTAGTTATCTTTTATTTAGTAAAAAAAGATCAGATTTAGCCGAATCAGACTTAAAATTTTTAAAAAAATATTTATTTTGTGTATCTGTTAATGATGATATTACTTTATTAGATGCTTTACTTAAAGGTAAAATGGCTTCTTCTAAAAAAGAAGCTAGATCATTATTGTTATCTCGAAGTATTAAAATTTTTCCTAATTCCCAAGATATTAATGATTCTTTGCATTTGACTCCTTTAGTAGCTTTATTTCGAAAATATATTTTAGTGACTAAAAAGAATAAGTTTAATATTTTAATATATTTTTCTTAAATTCTGTTAATATTTATTTAATTAATATTAAATCTTAACAATCAAGAATATGAGTAAATATTATGGTTAATTATTTATTATATCGTGAATTAATTATAATGCATTCACAAAAACCTTGCAATTATGGTTTATTACCTGTAAATTTTTTTAATCATTGTCTTAGTGAAAAGAAACATAATTTATTATGTGGTGATGAAGTAATATTGCAAATTTTTTTTAATTCTGAAGTTATAACTACAATTCGTCATGAAACTAAAGGCTGTTCTATAATATGCGCTTCGTCATCTTTAATGTCAATTTATTTATCTAATAAAACATTTATACAAAGTTTAAAAATTATTAATAATTTTATTAATATGTTGAAAAATAAGCTTTTTGATATTAATGTTCTAGAAAAAGATTTGTTATTATTTCAAACAATTTCGAATTTTCCTAATAAATTTAATTGCGCTAGCATTCCTTGGTTGTTAGCTTTAAATCTAATCAAAAATCATTTGGATAAAATTAAATTAAGTTAAAATTATATTTGTTTAATTTAATATTTCCGAGATCTTATTTAAAGTGAGTTTTAATTTTTTATGATTTTATCATCTAATAATCCTATTTTCAAGAAAATGATGAAGTTATCTTCTAAAAAATATCGAGATTTATACCAAGAATTTATTGTATTTGGTAATCATTTAGTTCAAGAAGCTTTAAAAAAAGGAATAGTATTGCATTTATATACTATTAATCCCGAAAAAGAAGCAGGTTTATTTATTAAAAAATCTTTAATGAAAGCCTTGAATAATAATCATATTTTATATTCTCAAGTGGCTATTTGTAAAATGTTAAAATTTTCTGGATTTAGCGATAAAATACTTATTTTAGATGATATTCAAGATCCTTCTAACGCTGGACTTTTATTAAGAAGTGCTTGTGCTTTTGGTTTTAAAAATATTTTTTTTAGCAATAATAGCGTAGACATTTATAATGAAAAAACTATTCAAGTTAGTCAAGGAGCGATTTTTAATTTAGATTTTTTTCGGGGCGATTTAGCCAATTTTTTGTCATTTTTGAAAAAAAATGATTATTTCGTTATAGGAACTTGTGGACATGAAAATAATTTTTTATCGAATAATTTAATCAATATTTGTTCAAAATATTATAAAATCGCTTTAATTTTAGGAAATGAAGGTCAAGGAATTTCGGTTATTTCTCGTCAAAAATCAGATTATTTGATAGCTATTCCTACTACCAATTTAGTAGAAAGTTTAAATGTAGCTGTAGCTGGTAGTATTATTATGTTTTATATGTGGGCGACCAATAAGCCTAAATATCGTGTGATTTAATCAATCACCAGTGGAGATAAACACTGAAAGGCTAAGAACGGTTCTTTAAAGGAAACAATAAAGAATTATAGCAGTTATTAAAAGCGGATTACGATGAAGTAGTTATTCATCAACGAAAGCAAACCTAGAATCTCACCATTAGTAAAAAATGGTTACTTCACCTAAGGAATCAAGGTCGATATTTAGAGTAACTTGGAGAATCCTAAAGGCTAGTTATTAAATTAACTAATAATGAAATAAAAGTCATTAGGCCCAAAGATAAAGCGACTTTTTAGTAGTCGGAGGAGTAAACTTAATTTGGAATAATTAAGTTAATCGCGCTCCCGAGATGAAGGTTAACGACCTTTATAGGGCGAAAGAAGTAAGTATGAAATGTATGGTAAAGTTGTAGTTACTTGGAAACTTACTTTTTCGGAGCTATTTATAATAAATATGACAAATGATAAATTCTGATATAGAAACGCAAATAATTTATTGATTTTTTAAATTTTCATTAAATTTTTTATTTTTAATCATAATAATTTCTTCTTTATAAATAGGTTTTTTGTTTACAAAAGGTGTCTCTAAAATTTTTGGAATGTTTTCAAACAACGGATAATATATAATTTTTATTAAAGTTTCGAATCCTATTTTTCCGTATCCAATGTTTTCATGACGATCTTTTTTACTACCTAAACAATTTTTAGAATCATTAATATGTATAACAGATAAATATTTTAAATTAATAATTTTATCAAATTTTTTTATTGTATTTTCGAATTGGTTTTTAATATCATAACCAGCATCAAATACATGACAAGTGTCAAAGCAAATAGAAATTCGTGTTTTATCTTCTATTAAATCGATAATATTTTTTAATTCTTCAAAATTAGCTCCAATTTCGTTACCTTTTCCTGCCATAGTTTCTAATGCTATTTTAGTTTTTAAATTAGGAGTATTGCTGAAAATTTTATTAATTCCTTGAGCAATCCAGTAAATAGCTTCTGATTTATTTTTGTGTAAATTATTACCTGGATGCAGTACCATTTGAGGAATTTTCATTTGAGAAAATCTATTTAATTCTTGTGTTAGAAAGTTAATAGAAAATTCTCTTTTTTCTAAAGATGGGTTAGCTAAATTAATAATATATGGAGCATGACCTACTAAAAAATTAATATTAATATTATGGTTTTTCATTTTTAATAAAGTTTTGTGAATATCATCTTTTTCAATAATATTTCTTTGAGTACTTTGAGGAGGACCTGAGTATAACATAAAAGTATTCGAATTAAATGATAAAGCTTGTTCTAAAGCTCCTAAATACATTTTAGGTTTTTTAAATGACACGTGACTACCTATTATTAACATGATATGATATTGATTTTACCTTTCTGTTGTAATTGTATTTTTGATTTTCGGATATTTTATTTATATTTAGATTATTGATTATCTATTAAAGAGTATTTATTTTTAGTAAATTTAATTGGTTTAAACGAAATATTTAATTTTTTTTGGATTTTATTTATTAATAATTCGTCTTTTTCTGTCGTTAATATGATGACATCTCCTTTTTTCTCCATTCTACCTGTTCTACCACTACGGTGTTGAAAAAAATCTAAGTTTTTATGTGGTAAATCATAGTGTATTACTAAATCGATATCTAAATCTAAACCCCTGGCCATAATATCACTCGCTATAATATATTGATATTTTGCTTTTTTAATATCATTTATGTATTGTTTACGTTTTTTAGTATTTAATATCGAAGAAAAACAAAGAACTTTTAAATTATGTTTTAGCATAGCTTCATAAATTTTAGTTTGTTCTTTGATATTTGAAACAAAAATAATCGAAATATAAGGGTTAATATTTTGTGTTAAATGTATTAAAGTTTTTAATTTTTGTTCTTCTGTAGTTACTAGATTGTAATAATTTAATTTTAATTTATGTTCTTGTGTAGTATTTAAAAATAGATTTTTACCAAAATATTTATCTATAAAAGGTTTTAATTTTTCAGTAATAGAAGCTGATATTATTAAAATTTTAGGATTACATCGAGTTAATATTGCATCTAATAATGACAAAGAATCTTGTTCAAATAACATATCTGCTTCTTCTAAAACTAAAAAAGAAATTTTATGAATTTTTAGTAATTTTTGATTAATAACATATTCATTTAGTTTGTTTAAAGTTGTTATTAATAAAGGGGGTTGTTTTTTTTTAAATTGGTTAGATATTTTTTGTTTATTTACACCGCCATATAAAATTTTAATATTTGCTATTATTTGAGGTTCAATTTTTTTTAACATATTTAATATTTGCCAAGCTAGTTCGTTAGTAGGACTTATTATGACGGCTTGTGTTGTGTTATTTTGCCAATTTATTTTGGATAATATAGGCAACAAATAAGCATGAGTTTTTCCGGTTCCTGTAGGAGCTACACACACTAAATGACAAGGTTTTTCAAAATTGTTGAACATTTGTTTTTGAATAGGAGTTATTTTATTAAAATTTAGTTGTTTTAATTTTTGTTTTATATATTGTTTCAATTGAATAAGATTCCTTTTTAAAATTGGTATGAATATTTTTTTTATAAGTTAATTTTAATATATGTTAAAATATTATTATCCGTTATTAATATATGAATTAAAGTTCTATTTATAAGATTGTATTATTAACAAGAAATGAATTTATCTTTTTTTATTAAAAAGATTTTATTTTTTAATTATTCATTTTAATAAAAAAATAATTTAAGAGGTTAATAATTTTTTATGATTCGCATTAATAACAAGAAAAAAGCTGATTCTTTAAAGAAAAAAAAATATTGTAATGATCAAACCAAAATATCGCTAAAAACTAATAAAGATAAAAAAAAATTATTATATAAATTTAAAAAAATCAGCAATTTAACTAAGATTATGTCTTTTTTGATTATATTGATTATATTTGTCACTATTGTCGGCATTCCTATAGGTTATTTTATTTATTTAAGTTTGCAGAAATGAATTATATAAATAATATAAAAAAATATAAAAATATATTGTATTAAGTGTTTTTTAAATAAAAGTTTTTTTAAATAAAAATTAATATTCATCAGAGCAATAGTTATTAATAAATAAAAATCCATCGGAAAAAAATATTTTTTTCCGACGGTTTTTTGCTTTAATATTTCTTCTTTGATATTTTTTTAATCTTTTATAATATCTTTATCTAAATTTTTTTTGATGTATTACAATTATTGATTAATGTAATGTTTTTTGTTTTAAGATGATAATTTGTAATTATTTTTGATTAAAAATATTTTTAAAATTTGCTTCTACTTGTTCCCAGTTAATTATATGAAAAAAAGATTCAATATAATCTTGACGACGATTTTGAAAATCTAAATAATAAGCATGCTCCCAGAGATCTAAACCTAAAATAGGGAAACCTAATGTATGAGTTGTATCTTGATTGGCGGTTGTTATTATTTCTGATAAATTTTTATCATTAATTATCCACCATATCCAGCCGCTACCAAAAAGATTTAAAGCTTTTTGAGTAAATTGGTTTTTAAAATTATCTAAATTTTGAAAATCGCGTTTTATAATATCTTTTGTGTTCGGCAATAAAATGTTCTTATTTATTGTTTTAGGTTTTAAAATTTTCCAAAAAAAAGAGTGATTAAAATGCCCGCCACCATTATTACGAACAGATTCACGAATTTCTTGAGGAATTAAAGATAAATTTTGCAATAAATTATCTATATTATCGTTTATTGTTGTAAATTGAGATAAAGATATATTTAATTTATCGATATAAGTTTGATGATGTTTTTGATGATGTATCATCATTGTTTTGGTTGTTATAAAAGGTTCTAATTCATTATATTGATAATTTAAGTTCGGTAATTGATATTTATTAATCATATTTAGTTTTCATTACTCCTTAATTTTGAAATTTTTAAATAAATATTTTTAAGTAATTGAAACCATTCTTTATTATAACATTTTTAAAACAAAGATAGTTATTGGTATATTTTAAATTAATTTAAAATATATCAGATATAAAAGGATATTTGATTTTATAATATATACATATATATTTCTCATTTTATATAAATAATCAATATTATAATATAAAAATATAATTTGATTTTTATAAATTAAATTATTCAGAAAGAAGTTAAATTCGTTTTATGTTAAATAAACATAACTATATAAAAAATACAAGAAGTATTATGAAACAAATAATTTTAGGTTCGAATTTAATTTCAATTTCTTGGGTTTTATTTCAATTAAATAAATATTCTTTTTTAAGTAAAATTAATAAAATTCCTATAGTAAATTCTAATTTATGGTTATTTTGGCATTTACCGTTATTTTTTTTGGGTTTTTTTTTAAATCTTAATTATTTAATTTTATTTTGGTTAGTTTATATTTTTATAGATTGTTTTTTTTATTCAGTACCGGGTTATTTAGCTACTTATGAATATTTAAAAAGCCATTATGTTTTTTTTATCAATGATAGATCTTTTTTTCTCATAAGTAATATTATTTTTGGCACTTTTATACCTAATTTATTTTTGTTAATGAGTTTTTTATTAAATTATCGTTACGTTAACAGTAAACGCATTTTTATTTTCGGTTTTTTGATTATTATTTTACAATCAATTTCTAGAATTTTTAATGGTTATCTAAATTATTGGGATATTATCAAAATTACTTTTTATCAATATAATTATGTTTATTCTGATAAGTTTATGAATATTGTTATTTGTTGTTTTAATATTATTCCTGTTATTTTTAATGTTACAATTAATTGTTTATTTTTTAGTTTGTTGTATAAAAAAATTCAAAATATATATTATGAAATTATTTAATAATTGGTATTTAGTAAAATATTTTAAAAATTATGCTATTCAATACCTATAATTCTTATTTTATAATAAATTTGATTATAATGTGTTAACTTAGAAGAGTGATTAATAAAATTAAAATATGTTATTAGTATAAAATTCGAAATATCTAATAAAGAAATTTTCGTTAGATCAAAGAAGTAAAAATACAAATTTTAATTAGTGAATAATGGTATTAATTTTAAACATTATCAGAAAGTATCATGTAAATTATGCAATAAGATTAAACTATTTATATATACTAATTTTATAAAAATATTTATATGGATATCTGAATTTTCATTAATGATTTAATTAATTATAATATTTTTTATAATTGTGTCTTGATTTTTATTTTTCTAAAAAAAGTTTTCGATAATAATATTAAAATTAAAAAAAATATCGGATCCATAAAAACAAGTGAAAGTTAAAATGTGTATCGATATAATTCTAAAATTTGTTTAATGTTTAGAAATTTATTAGACAAGTGCTAAAAATCTTTAATATTAATTTATCAAAAAATCTAATTTAAAACTAATTTATATCTCTTAATTAAATAATTAAATATATTTTTTTATTAGCATCGTTTTATGTAAAAAAGAATTTTTTAAAATTAAATTATTTATTTTATGGTATCATTAATAATAAAATAATTATTTTTTTAACTATATTGAAACTCTTATTTAAATTAGTAAGTGTCTTTCCTGATAGAGGATTATTTTTTCATTTTTACTTATTATTTTTACTTTTATTTTTTAATTAAGATGGATATAGGTTACACTTTAATTTTCTAAATTTTAAAATTACAAAAACTTTTAAATAAATATTTTTTTATTTTTTGAATTTTTTTCTTTAGAAAAAAATATAGTAACTAAATATTTTTTTTAATATTGGAGAATTTCGATTATTACTAGTTAGAATGCGAAAGATTTATTTTATTAAACTATTGAAAAAAAATTTCAATAAGATTGAAAGGAAAATATAATGATTTCTTCTTTTACGGAGTTAAATTTATTAACTCAAATACAAGAAGCTTTAAAAGAGCTTAATTTTATTAATCCTACTCCTGTTCAGGCTTTGGTTATTCCGAAAATGATTGAAGGTATCGATATTGTAGCTCGTTCTCAAACAGGAACAGGTAAAACTTTTGCTTTTGGAATCCCGATGATTCAAAAAATTGATCCTCAAATGTCACAAATTCAATCTTTAGTTTTGTGTCCTACACGTGAGTTGGCTTTACAAGTGTTTACGGAGATTAATAAATTATTAAAATTTTATTCTGAAATTCGAACTGCTGTTATTTATGGTGGCGAAAAATATTTTAAGCAATTTAGCGCTTTGAGTAAAAAACCTCATATTATTGTAGCTACTCCTGGTAGAATTTTAGATTTATTAAAACAAAAAAAAATAGATTTATCGAACGTTAAACTTTTAGTTTTAGATGAAGCTGATGAAATGTTGAAGATGGGATTTCAAGAAGATGTAGAAGATATTTTAAAAACTATTCCTTCGGAAAGACAAACAGCTTTATTTTCTGCAACCATGCCGGATTCCATTAAAAAAATAGCCGCTAAATATCAAAAAAATTCTCAAACTTTAGAAATTTCTAATAAAAATATCGCAGTTAAAAGTATTAAACAATTTTATTTTATTGTTGCGGATATGAGTAAAAATTTAGTTTTAGAACGTTTATTAGATTATCAAAATCCAGATTCTGTTATTATTTTTGCTAATACTAAAAGAAATGTTGATAATATTACTGATTATTTGCAAACAAGAAATTTTTTAGTAGATGCTTTGCATGGAGATTTGAAACAAAATCAAAGACAATATGTTCTTAATAATTTTCGTAATAAAAAAATTAAAATTTTAGTAGCTACTGATGTAGCAGCTCGAGGTTTAGATATTTCTGATGTTCAAATGGTAATTAATTACGATTTATCTAATGATTATGAAAGTTATGTTCATAGAATAGGTCGTACTGGTAGAGCTGGAAAATCGGGAGTTTCTTATAGTTTTATTAATATTCGACAAAAAATGAAATTAAAAAACTTAGAATATTATTTAAAAGAAAAATTATTATTAGCGGAAATTCCTAAAATTGAAGATATTTATCAACAACAAGATCAATTATTTAGGAATAAAGTAATTCAATTAGTAGAAAATTATCAAAGCAATAATTTATCAATTGATACTGTTTTAATGGATAATTTATTAGAAAAATATGATCATGAATTGATTATTAAATCTTTGTTGAATTATATATCTCCTTGTCGCAAAAAATATGAAAATATTATTGTGCGAAATGTTTCTAGTTATAATAATGATGATTTTATCAAAAAACCTTATAATAAGAATAATCGTATTAATGGTGATTATGTTAAAAAATATGAACATAATAATGTTAATATGACGAAATTGATCATTAATATCGGCAAAAATGATCGTGTTTATAATCCTGCTACTTTTTTGCAAATTTTATATGATAAATTTAATATTTATAGAAAAAACATTGGTTATATTCAACATTTTCCTGATAAAACAGTTTTTGAAATTAATAATAACTTGGTTCAAAGGATTAAGTCGAAAAAAGATATTTATTGGGAAAATAAATTAATAATTATTAGTGATAATTTAGATAATTATTCTAATATCAATAACAAACATAATAATTAATAAATATCTTAATAAAAAATATTTTCGTTAAATAAAAAATAAAAAAGTCAAATTGTTATTCCATATAAGGATAAGCAATTTGACTTTTTATATTTATAATAAATAAAACTTTTTAAATATATTTATTGAATTATTTTATAAAATCATAAAATGTGATTTTATTTAATAATATATCGATTTTATAACTATTAAATCTTTAGTTATTATGTTTTTTAAAAAGCGTTTTTTGTTTTAAAAATTGAGTTAAGCTTGCTAATGTTATATAAATGATACTTATTATAATAAAAGGTGTTATAGTATCGTAAGTAATAGCTATATTACGTTGTGCTGTCCATAATAAATTTGGTAATCCAATAATAGAATATAAAGCAGTTTCTTTTAAATTTACTATAAATTGATCCCATATATTTGGTATTTCTCTTTTTAATATTTGTTCTAATATAATGTGTCTAAATACTTGTTTTGAAGTTAAACCGAGAGCATAGGCAGCCTCTATAGGTCCATATTCTAAAAAATTAATTTGTCTAGACATGTTGTTTAAAAAATAAAACGCATTATTAAGTAAAGTTATTGTTAAAGAGATGCAGAAAATTCCCATCAAGCCTTTTAAGAAAAATATTCTTTGAATTAATAAATTATACATTAATACCACTTGAATAGTAATAGGAACAGCTTTTGCAAAATGAATACATAAAACTAATATATAATTAATTGCTTTTTTAATGGGTTTTTTTGAATATTGGCACCATATTTTTAAAGGCAATAATATTAATGCTAATAAGAATCCAATTAAAATAGCATCTATAGCTAGAGTTAATGATATATAAAAACTGTCTTGGTAAGTTTTTATTATATTTACAATTCGAGTTCCTATTGTATTGTTTTGTTTATTATGAATGTGATCGTTTTTATAAGTTTGTATAGCTTTTTCGCGTAAATTTTCCATTATATTCGGATTATATTTTTTAATTTCATCAATTTTTTTAGTGATTTCTTGATATAATTTTTGATTTTTGGAGTTTATAAAAATACCTAATGGATGTTGTAATTCTTTGTTTGAATCATTGTTTTCGTTATCGATTAATTGTAAGGATTGAAATTTGTTTTGTTTATTTGCTTTTAAAAGTGTCATTAAATTTATAACAGGATGTTCAAAAATAAATAAATCTACACGATTATTTTCTACTTCGTTTACACAATTTACTAAATCTTCTTTGAGATTAGATTTATGTAAATTTAATTTATGTAATATTTCTATATCATAAATAGAACTAACTGTAGTGGTTGCACTTATGTCGTGTTGTTTAATTAAAGTTTTTAAATCTTTTAAAGTAATTTCTTTTTTATTTATATAATTTTGGAATTTAAGATTATCTTTTCGAATTAAAAAACCAATTTTTGATTTATCATATTCGATAGTTTTCATTCTTTTTTTACGTTCTTCTGTAATATTCATGTTACCAATGGCAGCATCAATAGTTCCTTGCTCTACTTCATTTAAAATACCAGGGAAATTTAATGATTTTATTTTTAATTGTTTATTCATTTTTTTTGCTAATTCTTGAAATAAAAAAATGTCAGAACCACTTACATATGTACCTGCTTCTGTGCGATAACTATTATGATTATATGAATTACTGTCGAAACATAAAGGCGGAGAATTGCTTACTACACCTAACATAATACTGTCTGAAGAAGGTTTTTTATAATTGCAAATTTGCAATAATTTATAATGCAAAAATAATATTATTATAACAAAAGTAAAAATTTTTAAGATTTGTTGGATTTTCGATTGAAACATTTAAATATTAGTTCTCTTTCTTATTTTTTTTAATTATTAAATTTTTGGAGATATTGCGCTAATTTTTAAAAAAATTATAATTTTTAACATTTATTTACAATATTATTTTTTTTCTTGTTCGAAAAAATATTTAATTTTAGGACATTTATTTAATTTAAAAATGTCATTTAAATTGCCTGTTTCTGCGATTTTTCCATTTTCTAATAAATAAATTTTATTGGAAACTTTCTTTGCAAATTGCAATTCATGAGTCACAATGATAAGAGTTATATTATGTTTATATACTAAATTTTTTAATAATTTTAATATTTCTTGAGCAGATTCGGAATCTAAAGCTGAAGTTGGTTCATCAAGTAAAATAATTTTCGGTTCCATACATAAAGTTCTGGCTATAGCTACTCTTTGTTTTTGTCCTCCGGAAAGTTTTTGAACATTTTCGTGAGCAAATTTGTCCATTCCTACTTCTTTTAATTTTTTTAAAGCTTTACAAGAAGCTTCTGTATAATTCATTTTAAATACACATCTTAATGCTAGACAACAATTTTCTAAAACAGTTTTTTCCGAAAACAAATTAAAATGTTGAAAAACCATTCCTATTTGTACTCTTAAATCAGTTAGGGAAGTATTTGAATCTAGAAGATTATAATTATTAAAAAAAATTTTTCCTGAATCTGGTTTAGTTAATAAATTTAAGCACCTTAATAAAGTTGATTTGCCGGAACCAGAACGACCGATAATAGAAACTATTTCTTTTGGTTTTATTTGCAGATTAATGTTATTTAAAATTATTTCTTTGTTAAAAGATCTTTTTAAGTTTTTAACTTCTATTATATAGCTCATTATAATTTTTACGCTCCTTTTTGGATTATAAAATTTAATTTTTATAAATAATTGTCAATATTTTTAGATTTTTATGATATTTTTAATCTAATTGGTTTTAATTTTTAAAATTCTATAAAAAAAAATGATGTTTGTCAAATTTTTAATAAAATATAAAATATTTTTGTATTTTATTAAAACAAAAATTTTTGATAAAATGCTTTGTGGTATTATAGTAAAGGTATAATTTTTTAGTTTACCATTAATTTTTGAAATTTTTGCATTGATATATAATTTTTTAATTGTGATGTTTTGGTTATTTTTTATTAAATTTCAATTAATTTTTTGATTTTTTGAAAATTTTTTGTTTCTTTAGTTTAAAGAATATAAAATTATGATAAAAAACAATAACATTAAATTAGTATAAAGATAAGCTTTATATTAAAACTAATCTAATGTGTAAATTAATTAATAGTATTTGAAAAATAATTTAATAACAAAGAAAATAGGTATTTAAATTATGAATAAAAAAAATATTAGAAAGAAAAAAATCTTTTTATTATCCATTTTAATAGCTTCTATTTTATTTTTTATTATTTTCATTTTTATGGGCAATATTTTAGTTGCTATTGGACAACAACACGATGAAATTTGTTCAAATGTTAGCAGTTCTTTGGAAAATAATTTAGAATCAGGGCAAAAAGATTTGATTTTAAATCTGACAAATTATGCCGAAAAAAGTGTTAATGATATTACAGATCATATTAAAAATACAGTAGATCAAATAAGTCTAAAATTTGATAAATCTGTTGATGATTTAAAAGAAAATGTTCAACTTAAGTTGTATAAATCTATTGATAATTTGGAGCAGCACACCAAAGAACATTCTAGTAAAATTTTTTATCAAGTTTTAGAACCTGAAATTTCAAAAAATTTAACTAGTTTAAAATCTAATATTTTAAATATTTTTTCTGATTGGCTTTATGATACTTTGAAATTAGATAAGATTTGGCAACCTATAAAAAACACTTTATTATATTTTTTTCCTTATAAATCTGATGATTCAATTGATAATAACTACAATTCTAATACAAAGATAGAAGAAATTGACGAAGAAATTAAAAAAGAGATTGAAATAGAACAAAATTGATTAATATTTATTTGTAATATTATAAATATCGAATTAAATTTATTTGTTGATCTTAAAAAAAATCAATTTATTATTTTTTTAAGTAATAGATTTTGAAATTTATAGTATTTATAAAAATAAAATTATAATTGATTTGTTTTATATAAACTTAATTATATTATTCATTGTTTTTATGTGCTGGAATATTTTTAATATTTTTTCGAAAGTTATATAAGTATTTATAGTTATTTGATTCTTTGGTATTGGTTTATTTTAGTTTTTTTGGGGTTATTTTAGGAAATTATATAAAATCTTGATTGTTATTTATCTTTCGTTTTGAATTTATTTTTAGATGTATTTTTTAATATAGATGTGATTATTTTGTTAAAAAATAATCACGTTTTATTTAACATTATATAAATATATTTTTATTAATTTTTGTATATCTGTTTATTTTTGTTAAAATTAGTTTATAATATTAAATGTAGTAATTATTTAATTTAAAATTTTAATTAAAGTAATGTAATTGCTACACGATTTTGACACTTATTTTTCTATGATAAATTAGTGTAAAAATGTTTTTGTTTATTTATTAATTTTGATTTTTTAATTGAATTTAATAAATATTTGATTTTGAAATTTGAATTTGAACATTGAAAAAAATATAAAAAATTATATTGTATTAAACATAATTGTAAATTATTTTAACTTTTTTAATAAAAAAAGATAATATTAAAAATAATTTATCAATATTTTGATTTAAAATTGGTATATTTAATTATATAAAGAAGGAAAATAATAAATATAAATACTGCAAAAAAACAATTTATGTCATTAAAAAATATTAAAATTTTATCTGTTATTGTATTATTCATGATTATAGGAGCGATGGCATTTATTTTTTCGAACCATTCAGAATCATCATTTATGCCTTTTAATTCTAAAGAAAATTTAACATCAGGGACTATTTTGCCTGAAGATCCTAAATTAAAAATAAACAATGATTCATTAATATTGCCGGAAGAGAATGATGATGATTTGAAGTATCAATTTGCATCTATAAGCGATAATAATGTTAATTTCCCAGAATTAAAAGATGAAGAAATTGCGAGTGTTTTAAGTAGAAAATCTTCATTATTATCAGATATTAATTCTACAAATGAAATGCAATCTAATATAGATGAAATCGAATCTAAAACTAAATCTAATTTTAAATTTAGTTCTTTATTTAAACCATTTCGTAATATTAAGAAAAATTTAAAAAAACTAAAAAAAATTAATTCTGCCAATACTCTTGTAAATCATAATGTTGATTTAGAACCGGAGTATGCTACTATTCAAAAAAATAATACTTTAGAGAACCATAAAAACCGTTCTGCTGTTGAATTTTGTAAATTAATTGAGTCTCCAGGAGTTATTGCTTATAATAATAAATAAGTTTAAATTAATAAGTTAACATAAATAATATCTAGGAATTTTTAATTATAATATATTAAAAAAAATCTAATATTAATTTTGGAGGTCTTGGGAAAATCACTAGTTTTTAGTATTTATAAAGTTTTTTATTAATTTTATTAAATATGATTAATATTTTATTACATCAATATAAATTAATTTATTTGCATTAAATTTAAGTGTTTTGTTATATTAAATTTTTTAAATTATATTTTTAATTCTAAAAAAGATCTTGAAAAACAGATCTTTTTTATTTATTTTTGTTTTTTTGATATTTTTTATAAATATTTTAATTTATTCAATATACATTGTTAAATTATTTTTTAATATTTATTAATTTAATTTGGACTATATTCGTTAGAAAGATATTGGTCTAAATAGTTTTAATATGAAAATTCAAAAAAATTATTTATTTTTTTTTGTTTTTTTTTGTGTTTTTAAAATTTTAATTTTTTTATTTTGGTCTAATCTTATAATTAAAAATAAAAATATTAATTTAACTCATTTTTCTTTACTTAACTCAAAATTTTCACAAGAACAAGATATTAATTTTGATAACGAACTGAAACAAATTGAAATTAATGAATTTAAAGCTTTATTAAAAATTAAAAACTCTTTTCCTCAATATTTCCAGGAATCAAATAAAGATAAAATAAATTTTTTATTAAATCAAGTTTTAGTGTTGATTTTAGGTGAAATTAAAAATCATAATTATCAATTTAATAATCAAGAATCAAGTTTTGATTTTACAAAGTATTTATCTATGTTAGATAAATATGATTTATTTAATGGATTCAAAGATAAAATAGAAGAAATAGTTTTCGATCCGGATAAATATATTTTTGTTTTTCCTGGTAGTTCTGTTGAATTTAAAAATTATGATAAATATTTAATGTATAAAGACAGTTCTTTTAAATTGGATAATAAAGGTATTTTTTGGAGTAATTGGTTTCCTAAAAATTTTTTATTTATATCTAAAAATTATTTAGATACTGTTTTAAAATTAAGTATAGATATTTGGGATTCAAAAAATAATCAAGATAAACAATCATTTATAAATGAATTAGAGTTATTGCAAAAAAAATATATTTTATTGTCTAAAGTTGATACAGATTTTCATTTTATTAAACATAAAATAAAAAAAATAAACGTTTTTTCAAATACAGAAAGAGATATT
>NZ_JAHBAJ020000059.1:0-204 GCF_018390775.2 Sesame phyllody phytoplasma
TCAGGTTACAAAGGATAACTTAGATTTAAAGAACCAAAATGAACAATTAACACGACAATTAACCTCTTTACAAGAGGAAATTGGTTTGTTAAAAAAACGTCTTGAGCAACAACGTAAAATTATTGATCATCTCAATCAAGTGGTGTCAGAAACTCATGATCACCAAAGCGATTTATTAACAAGCATTGCTTCTTTGAAACAAGC
>NZ_JAHBAJ020000006.1:0-31383 GCF_018390775.2 Sesame phyllody phytoplasma
CCTTATGACTACTAAAAAGATTCTTTACCCTTGACTATCAGAGCTTTTATTTCCTGATTAGTAAATTTAATTACTTAGTTTTAGGATTCTCCAAGTTACACTAAATTTCTACCTTAATTCTTTAGGGGAAGTGCCCTCTTTTGGAGGCTGATTCCAGGTTTCTTTCTTTGATAAACTATCCAACATTCGTGGACTATGTCGATAGACTCTGGACTGTCCGTTTAAGCAACTTCCGGAACAGGTTTAATAATTACATCAATTTTCCTTCTTAGGCCATTACAGGCTTCTCCATCGAATTATTCGGTGGCGGAGTCATCTTGACTAATTTGCTTTCGTCGCAACCCGCTTTTATGGTCTGCTTTAATCTAACCTACTTTCGTTAGTTAGACCGACCATATCCTTTCAAGGTTTATCAGCCCTGACTATTGGTTAGATAGCAAGAAATTTAGGCCTCTTTGGCGCCCCCACGATTATTATAAGGATTCTTAAATTTATCTGTAATATTAACTAATTCAGCGGTCCTATAAAATGGTCTATTTTTAATAATTTCTTTAGCAATTGAACGAGATTTTGGTTCTTCTCCGTAAATCTGGAAAATATTTTGCAAATTTTCTAAAGAATAATTATTTAGAATATATTGAGCAGTAATAGGGTTATTACAATCCATTCTCATATCTAATATATTATTACGTAAATAACTGAAACCTCTTTCATTATCATTGATTTGCAACAAAGATAGACCTAAATCAAACACTATCCCATCGATCCTATTTACATTACGAGCTAATAATTCATCATATAAAAAAGAAAAATTTTTATTTATTAAAAAAATATTTTTATAATTAATAAATCTTTTTTGGCATTGTCTAATAGCTTGAATATCCTGATCAAACGAGTATAAAGTACCGTCAACAAGTTTGTTTAAAATAGCATTGCTATGACCACCCATTCCTAAAGTAGCATCAACATAAACTCCTGAAGAATTAATATTCAAATATTGTACAACTTCCCTAATCATAACAGGGATATGATTTTTATTTAACAATTCTATAAAACCTCATCAATCATGACAGCAACAACTTTTTTTAATTTTCTATAAAAATAATTCTAAAATTTTGATTAACTATTTCTGATAAAGCTTTACTAACAATTTTTTTACCTTTAATTTGGGATTTATAATTTTCGTCTTTAGTTTCTAGAACATGAGCAATTTTACCAGCAACATAAGCTAATTTATATTTAGAATCAATACACTTCAATAAATCATCGATAGAAGAAGTGGAAAAACCTTTTTTTTGATTTGAAAGCATCTTTAACTTCATAACCTTTCTTAAATATAGTTTTAAATTAAAATTTTAGATGAATAAGACTTAATCATCCTTTTAAATTTTACACGCTCTGCGACTAAAATAGACATGATAATATTAACCGTTTCATCTAATTGGTCATTAATAATCATGTAATCATACTTTTTGATTTTTTGAATTAATAATAATTCTTGACGCGCTTTATCAATACGTTCGTTAATTGTTTGTAAAGATTCTGTATTGCGACATTTAATGCGATGTTGTAAAATCGAAATAGAAGGAGGAGCTAAAAAAATAAAAATACTTTTACTTTTAATAAAATTATGATTAATTTTTAAAGCACCTTGAACATCTATTTCTAACAAGACATCTTTATTATTTTTTAATTCTTCGATTACTTTAATTTTAGGAGTACCATAATAATTACCAATGAATTCGTTATACTCTAAAAAATAATTTTCTTTAATTTTATCTTCAAAAAATTTTTTACTAACAAAAAAATAATCTTTTCCATTTTTTTCATTTATTCGCGGATCTCGAGTAGTCATAGAAACTGAATAAACTAAATTATTTTTAATTCTATCTAATAATAATTTCTTAACTGTTCCTTTACCTACTCCTGATGGTCCCGAAATAATTATCAACATCCCTTCTTTGTTTAATTTCATAAATAATAAAACAACCATTCTTTCTCAAAAAATTATAAGTAAAATTTTATTTATTAATTAAAATCGAATTAAATCTATATTAAAACTATATTTAATAATTTATTTTTTACATAAATAGTATTAATAATTTTCTTGTTTTTAATAAATCTTAAAATTTTTTCATCTTTTTCAACAATTTTTAAAATTTCAGATTTATCTGTATCAAAAGGAATCAATAACTGAGATTTCATTTTACCATTAATTTGAATAATAATAGTAGTTTCTTTCTCTTCTAATATAGAAATATTATATTTTGGCCACGAAGAATACACCAATTCTTCTTTGGAATTTAATTTAATTTGATTCAATTCCTCTGTAATATGCGGAGCTATAGGATTAAGTAATTGTAATAAAATTCGAATTTGAAAACGATCTACTTTTTCATATTGATAAATATGATTGGTCATAATCATTAATTGACTAATAACTTTATTAAATTGAAATTTATTATAATATTCAGTAACATTTCGAATAGTTTGATGTGTAATTTTATTTAAAGATGTAAATGCTTGTTCACAAATAGTAAATTTATCAAAAATATTATAAATACGATTTAAAAAACGTTGAATACCTTTTAAACCTTGTCCTGACCAAGATTTATTCTCTTCTAAAGGGCCTAAAAACATAATATAAAGTCTTATTACATCAGCTCCATAAGTATCTAAAACTTCTGATGCATTGACTATATTACCCCTAGATTTGCTCATTTTTAAATTATCATTACCTAAAATCATACCTTGATTAATTAATTTGTAGAAAGGTTCCGGAGTAGAGATTAATCCCCAATCATATAAACATTTACACCAAAAACGAGCATAAATTAAATGACCATGAGCATGTTCAGCTCCGCCTATATAAATATCTACAGGTAAAAAATAATCTAATAACTTTTTAGCTTCCATAGTATTTATAGGTATCATACTTAAATAATTTTTCAAAATATAACCTATATAATACCAAGAACTACCTGCGAATTGTGGCATAGTATTAGAATCACGTTTATAATTTTTGCCGTTTTTACAAAAGTACAACCAAGAATCAATTTGAGATAAAGGAGATTCGCTTTTATATAAATATTCTATTTTATCTGTTTCAGGCAATTCTAAAGGTAATTCGTGATCAGACATTAAATAAATTTTATTATTTTCATCATAATAAACAGGGAAAGGTTCTCCCCAATAAATTTGACGAGAATATAACCAATCATGAATTTTATAAGTATTAAATGGTTCTCCCCATTTATTTTTAATAGATAAATCCATAATTTTTTCTTTAGCCAAATTTTCATCTAAACCATTTAAAAAATCACTATTAATGAAAGTACCACTAGTTTGCAAACATGGTTTTTTGATTAGTTTTATTTCTGAATATAAATGACAACAAGAACTACAATATTTAATAATATATTTGTTCAAATTATATTTCGTAGCGAAAACAAAATCTTTTTGATTGTATAAAGGAACCGACATTAAAGCTCCTGTACCAAAATGCATAAAAACATAATCAGAAATCCAAATAGGAATTTTTTGTTTATTACAGGGATTAATAGCATAACTACCAGTAAAAACTCCAGTTATTTCTCTATTGATATCTCGTTCTAAATTACTCTTGCGTTGAGTTTTGCTTAAATAATCATTAACATTGCTTTGATTTTCAGCAGTAGTTAAAAGCGATACCAAAGGATGTTCAGGAGCTAAGATTAAAGCGCTAACTCCAAAAATCATTTGAGGCATAGTGGTAAAAACTGATAAATATTGTGCATTATTCATCAATAAAGGAAAATAAAAAATAAAACCTGATGTTTTACCAATCCATTTAATTTGCATTTCTTTAATAGATGTAGGCCAATCTAATAATGACAAATCATTCAAAAGTCTATCTGCATATTTAGTAATTTTTAAAACCCATTGTTTCATTTTTCGTTTAAAAACAGGATGACCACCGCGTTCCGATATAATACCTTCAGGAGTCGAAATAACTTCTTCATTAGCCAATACTGTCCCTAAATTAGGGCAAAAATTAACCTCAACATCTTGCAAAACAGCCAATTGATTTTGATAAAGTTTTTTAAAAATCCATTGAGTCCATTTATAATAATAAGAATCAGAAGTAGCTAATTCTCTACTCCAGTCAATACCTTTTCCAAGCGATTTAATTTGTTTTTTAAAATTCGCAATATTTTGATAAGTTACATAAGCAGGATGTTGTCCTGTTTGAGCGGCATAACGTTCTGTAGGTAAACCAAAGGAATCCCAACCAAAAGGATGTAAAACATTAAAACCTTGCATTCTGAAAAATCTATTAATAATATCACTAGCAGAATAACCTTCTAAATGTCCCACATGCAATCCTTGAGCAGAAGGATAAGGAAACATATCTAAACAATAAAATTTTTTTTTATTATAATCAATATCTGTTTTAAAAGTTTGTTGTTCGTCCCAATGCAACTGCCATTTAGCTTCAATACTGCGAAAATCATAAACTAACATAAAAAACTTTTTTAACTCCGATTTTTTTTAGATTCAACAATTTTATTTTCATCTAGACATCCAGAAAAGTTAGATTCGATATAAACCGTAATATCTTTGACTAATTTAAATTGTTGCAATTGTTCATCACTAATTTTAATATCAAAAATCTTTTCTAATTGAATTGCTAAATTAACGGCATCAATAGAATCCATACCTAAATCTTCCTTTAATTTTGTTTCTAATGTGATTATATCTTCAGAAATTGATAATTGCTCTGCAATTATTTTTTTAATTTTATTAAACACGATTCACTCCATATATAAAATTTATTTTATAAAAAAAATATAAATATATCAAGAATAACTATTATTAACATAAATTTATAATTAAATTATTATAATACAATAAATAAAAAATAACTATCAAAAAATGTTGAATTAATTCATATCAAAATGTTCCAATTCAAAAAAACTTTACTTCAATTATACTAAAAAAGTTTCATTTAATAAAAAAAACTAATTATAAATACGATATGTAAATAATTTAGTTTATCAAAAGTTAAAATAATATTTTTTTAAACACATAATTTTAATAAAAAAATTTAACAAAAATTAACCCATAAACATAGTTAAATATTCCTGAAATTTATTACGATCATTCATTAATAACATAATTCCATCAACAGCAATAGAAATATCACCTGTTTCTTCAGAAACTATAATAGTCATACTATCAGTATGTTCGCTAATACCTAAAGCTGCGCGATGCCGAGAACCTGTAATTTTTTCAAAATGTTGATTATCAGATAACATAAAATAAGTTCCAGCGGATAAAATTTTATTACCACGAATAATCACAGCACCATCATGTAAAGGTGTATTAGGCATAAAAATATTAATTAACAATTCATAAGAAACATTAGCATCAATAAAAATAGATTTTTGAGCAAATTGTTCTAAGGTATTGTATTTTTCAATAGTAATTAAAGAACCAATTTTTTTTTCTGACATGAACCAAACAGCTTTTAAAATTTGATTTTGTGTATTTTTATTACCCATGACTATCATTTTTTTTCTATTCCAGAAGCCGGACCAATTTTGAATATAAAACCGTAAATAAGGAGCTTTAATAATAATAGGCACTATCAAAACAAAATTTAATATTACATTATAAATATTAATTTTTTCTAAAAAAATTCTAATTTGTTGAAAACTATTATATTTTTCTAAAAAAAATTTTAAAAAATAAACAAATAAAATACCTAAACAAAAACAATAAACTATCTTAAGAACTTCATATTTACTAAAAAAAATATTTAAAGAAACATAACATAAAAACGCAGTAGTCACACAAAACAATAATATATTCAAAATATCTTGCCAATAAATCATTTCGCGCACCCATCAAATTCGATAAAATTTAATATCACCTTACAAAAGATCACATTTATTTATCAAAAATATTTTTTTAATTAAAAATAAAAACAAACAATACAAAACTAAAAAACTTCCTAAAATAACCACATAACCCTGATCAAAAGGATTATTAAAATATAATCTTTTAGATAAAAAATTTATACAAGGCAAATAAGAAGCTAACATGCCAGCAAAAAAAGGAAATGTAAATATATAAATAGTTTTTTTCCAATTTTTGAAAAAATTAGGAGTTCTAAGATACAAAATAGTCAAAAATTGAGTCCAAATTGAAAAAATAAACCACCCTGCTCTAAATAAATTAATTTTATCGCAATCCCAATTATTAGAAGAAAAAATACCATAATTCCATAACAAACTGGAACAAAACAAAATATCAAAAATAAAAGTTAATACTCCGAAGGTAATCATAAAAAAACAAATATTACGACTATCCCAGCGAGATTTTTTATGTAAATAAATTGGTTCTACATCATCAAAAGGTAATACCAAACAAGATAAATCATAAATTAAATTTAAACACAAAATTTGAATTGGCATAAAAGGAATAAAAGGCAAGTAATAAGAAGCTAATAAAATACTTAAAATATTACCAAAATTAGAAGCTAAAGTGAATTTAATATACTTTAACATATTAATATAATTCTTACGACCTTCTAAAATGGCATCTTTTAGTACAGTTAAATTTTTATTTAATAAAATAACATCTGCTGATTCTTTAGCAACCTCAGCTCCTGAATCGACAGTAATAGATAAATCTGCGGCTTTCATGGCGATAGCATCATTAATGCCATCCCCTATAAAACCAACAATATGTCCTTTTTGACGAAAAATATTAATAATCCTAGCTTTTTGTTCTGGATATAATTTAGCAAAAATACTAGTATAACAAGCTTTTTTATAAATTTGTTCATCACTCATTTCGATCAAATGAGAACCTAATAAACATTCTGTAGATTGAATATTAACTTTACTGGCAATAATTTTAGATAAAACTTCATTATCACCGGTCAAAATTTTAACATCTACGCCGCAACTTTTTAAAGCTAAAACAGCATCTGCAGAACTAATTTTTGGAGGATCTAATAAAATTAAAAAACCCAACATAATCATATTATTTTCTATATGTTCATCATTATTATTTGTAGAATTATGATTTTTTCTAATCAGTTTATAAGAAACTCCGATTACACGAAATCCTAATTGATTATAATGGGAAACATAATTTAAAATTTTAGATTTATCAATGTTTAATATTTGAGATTGATTAGTTATCGGATCAATAGATTCAGCATAATCACAAATATTTAATATTTCTTCAATCGCTCCTTTACTGATAATTAAATAGTAATCTTCAAGAATATTATGAAGAGAAATAGTCATAATTCGACGTTTAAAATCAAACGGTATTTCATCAATTTTAATAAAATTTTCTATAAAAAGAGAATCAAAATTGAAATTCATATGCATTTTATCAATAATTGCTTTATCTATAACATTTTTCAAACCTGTTTGAAAATGACTATTTAAATAAGCATATTGCAAAATTTTAAAATTACTTTTATCATTAATATCTAAAAAATTTTCAATAGCAACACTATCTTCTGTTAAAGTTCCTGTTTTATCAGAGAACAAAATATCTATAGAACCAAAATCTTGCATAGAATATAAATTCTTTACAATAACATTATATTTGGATAGAAAAGCAACTCCTCTCATAAAAGAAGTTGTTACAATTAAAGGTAACATTTCAGGTGTAATTCCCAGAATCATGCTTAAAGCAAAAGCAAAAACATTCCAAAAAATAAATTTTTCTGTACATTTATACCAATTTAACAAAAAAATTAAAGGAAATAAAATTAAAATACAACTAATTAATATTTTAACAATAGAATTAATACCTTTTTTTAAACTAGAATAGGTTTTTTCTTGATCTAAAGATTTATGTAAATTACCTAAATAAGTATCTGAACCTGTTAATACCGTAATTCCGACAGCATAACCTGAAATAACATTAGTCCCCATAAAAACTAATCTAGGATCATCCAAAAGATCGGTAGATTTTTTTTTAGAAAAAGCGTTTTTTTCTACTGCATCAGATTCCCCTGTAAAAGTCGTTTCTTTAACAAAAAAATCTTTAGTTTCTAATAATCTAATATCTGCAGGAATAATATCTCCAGCCGATAATAAAACTATATCTCCAACTAATAATTCATTTAAAGGTATTTTAAAAATTTGACCAGATCTTTTTACAGAAGCAGTTAAAGAAACAATTTTTTTAAGTTTATCTATTACACCAGAAAATCTAGCTTCTTGCAACCAATGCATAAAATTCGAAACTAATAAAATCACCGATACAATTAAACAGGTAGCATAATCTCTCATTTCTGATTCAGCTAAATAAATATCTTTAAAAAAATAAAAAATTAATAAAAACAACAAAATAAAATTAAAAGGATTTAGTAAAACTCTTATAATTTTGACAAAATAATAATTTTTTTTTTATTTAAAATATTAACATTATTTTTTTTTCTTTCATCAATATCCTCTAAAGATAAACCGTTAAGACTAGAAGATAAATGGATTAAAAGTTCATTGATATTCTGGTTACTAACTTTCTTAAGAAAATGCGCGTTAGAAAAAAAACTTTTTCTAAAAGGTAACTTCATTTCTATTATATAACTCCCTAAATAAAGTAAAATTTTCCATTTCAATAAATATATTAAATTAGTCAAACATGATTTATTAATTATTTGTTAATTAAAATATTAAATTTTATCTAAATTTTATCTATTATAATATTCCACAATTAATTGCTCATTTATATCTGTTAAAAACTCATTTCTGTAAGGGTATCTAACATAACTACCTATTAAAGAATTTTTATCTAAAACAACATAATCAACTTTATTATTAGTTAATGTTTCTAAACAATGAGAAACTATTTTTATTTTTTTAGATTTTTCTTTTAAAGTAATTTTTTGACCTGGTTTAACAATATAAGAGCTAATATCAACTTTTTTACTATCTACTAAAATATGACCATGAGAAATTAATTGTCTAGCTTGTAAAATTGTTTTAGCAAAACCTAATAAATGAACAATTCGATCTAAACGAGATTCTAATGATTTCAAAAAATTTTCCCCATGAGAACCTTTAAATTTTGCTGCATTAACAAAAAATCGCTTAAATTGTTTTTCAGACATACAATAAGTGAAACGAACTTTTTGCTTTTCTTGTAATTGCAATCCATAATCGCTTAATTTGTTTTTTCTTTTTTTGTTTTTGCTTAAATTAAAATGATCCTTTTTACGTAATAATTCTTTTCCTGTTCCAGTTAAAGAAAAATTTAAAAAACGTGATTTTTTCCAAATTGGTTTCGCGGTAGACATCCACAATGCTCCTTTTTTTTAATTCACTTACTAGTGATATTTTATTATTTATTTATTCCGATAAAAATTAACGTACATATAAATTAATCAATACAACACTATATACCATATATTTTATGATAAAACCAAAAGATAGTCAAGCAAATAGTTAATTTAATAATAAAAATCTTCATTATATAATCAAATATAAAAATTTAAAAAATATATCTTATATTTTAAAACAACATAAATATTAATATTGTTGAAATTAGTGAATTTATGTGATATAAATACTTAGTGTTTATCATTTTCCATTTTAATTGTAAATTTTATGAAATTATATAAAACAATTATATTTAAAACCTTAATAAGCACATTTTGTTTGATGCCAAGGTAAAATTTTTCATTAAACATTAATTTAAATCCAAATATAATATATTTTTAAACTAAAAATATAAATATAAATTTATATCATCATTTAAACATTAAAAATGAATTTAATACATTAATTCCTTAATTAAATACTATCCAAATGAGAAAGGTTATAGAATGAATATAATATTAATAGGCCCGCCTGCTACTGGTAAAGGAACACAAGCGATAATTTTATCTAAATATTTTAACATTCCACATATTTCGACAGGAGATATTTTCAGAAAAAATTTACAATTAAATACGGATTTAGGAAAATCAGCTAATTCATATATCGAAAAAGGTTTTTTGGTTCCGGATTACATAACTAATGCCATGATTAAAGAAAATTTATTAAAAGATGAAAATAAAAAAGGTTTTATTTTGGATGGTTTTCCTAGAAATTCACTACAAGCTATTTTCTTGAACAACTTCTTTCAACAACAAAATATCATTCTAACAAAAGTAATTTATTTTAATTCTGATATAAAAATTTTACAAAAAAGAATTTTAGGAAGAAGAATATGTCCAAAATGTAGAGAAATTTATCATTTAGAAACAAAAAAACCTAAAAAGAATGGAATATGCGACAAAGATAATACTATTTTAATCCAAAGAAAAGATGATAATTTAGTAACCTTTAATGAACGCTTAGCCATTTATCAAAAAGAAACTTATCCTTTGATAGAACAATACCGTCAACAAAATCAACTTTTAGAAATTCGTATTGATGATGATAATATGTCTATTAATGATGTAACAAAAATTTTATTACAAAAACTTTCCAAATATTAAAAAGAATAATATTTTAAAGACAAAGATCAATTAAAAAAATAGATTTTAATATAATTTAATATTCATAATATTTTTGTTTTATTAATGAGATAAAATGATAAAAATTGTCGATATATTGTTAAATAAATATAAGTTAAAATTCCAGAAAAGAAAAAAACTGATAAGAAACGGAAATAAATCCAAGGTGATAAAAATCTTTTAATAAATCTATTGTGAAAATAAAAATTATTTAGATAACCATAACTTTTATTATAAAAAATACAATCTAAAAAAAATAGATTTAATAAGATTGATGTTATAAAATATAAAGCACAAATCAAACTTAATCTCCAATAAACAGAAAAAAATGATTTACAACATTTTGATAATAATAAAATAGGTCCAATACCTAAACAAAGACCATAAAACAAAGTTAATAAAGGATTATAAGGATAAATCGTTCCTCTAAAGCAAAATCCAAAAATTTCTATTAATGAAACCGAAATAAAAACCCAAAAATAGTTTCTATTAACTAAAGGAATAAAAAATAAAGGTATTAATTTAAAACCATCTAACCAAATAATAGAATTCCAAAAACGTAATAGAGCATAAGAAGCGAACAGCTTTTTAAAAATCAAATCTAAAACTAAAGATAAAGATGATAAACAAGCTAAAAAAATAATTTGTTCTAACGCTGATAATTTAAGTTTTTTCATATGTATAATTTTCCTTTTTGATTTTATAAATGCGCTATTTATTTAAAAATTTTTCTCATTTACAAATTCAAAAATATAATTTCCAATTTTCACCTGATCGCAAGGCTTCATTCCTCTTTTTTTTAACTCTTCTTCCACTCCTATTTTTTTTAAAATATAAGAAAAACGACTTATCGATTCGTGATTATTAAAATCTGTTCTATGAAATAATTTTTCGATATAATTGCCAGTAACTATAAAACATCCGTTATTTTCTTGCGAAATAATAAATTTAGCCGGTTCATTAAGTGTAAAAATTCGTTTTTCTTGTATATCATCATTAATAATTTCGTGATTATATAAATCATTTTTTTGTAAATGTTCTATAATAGTTTTTTTTAATTCTTGTAAACCTGAATAATTAATAGCAGAAATAGGAATAATCATTTTATCTTTTAATTTTTCGGATAAAAATATAAAATTTTTATGAAAACCAGGCAAATCTGATTTATTGATCACTATTATTTGAGGTTTTTTCAACATATTAATATGATAATTTTTTAACTCTTTATTTAACAATAAATATTCTGAATAAATATCATTGCTTGAAGCATCGCATATATGTAATAATAATTTACATCTTTCAATATGCTTTAAAAAATGAATACCTTGGCCACGGCCTAAAGAAGCATTTTCGATTAAACCAGGAATGTCGGCGATAACAAAATTTAATTTTTTATCAAAAACCATTCCTAAATAAGGTGTTAAAGTTGTAAAAGGATAAGGAGCTATTTTTGGCTTAGCATTAGATAAAGCAGCTAATAAAGAAGATTTACCTACATTAGGAAAACCTAATAAACCTACATCCGCTAACATTTTTAATTCTGTTCTAATAATAATATTTTCGCCTAAATCCCCTTTTTCAGCATATGAAGGAGCCGGATTAGAATGACTAGCTAAGGCAAAATTACCTTTACCACCTTTACCACCTCGGGCAATTACTAAACGTTCTCCAGCTTTTAAAATTTCTCCAATTAATTGATTATTTTCGTGATTATAAATTAAACAACCTAAAGGAACTTCAACAAATAAATCAGGAGCATTAGCTCCGTTTTTGTTTTTATTTTCGCCATTATATCCATTTAAAGCTTTAATTTTTTTACGATATTGAAGTTTAAATAAATTATTTTCTCCTAAAACTCCAATAAAAATAACAGATCCTCCGTGACCCCCGTTTCCTCCCGAAGGGCCGCCATAAGGGACATATTTCTCTCTTCTAAAGGCGACTTTACCACATCCTCCATCGCCAGCTTTAACATAATTTATAACTTCATCAACAAAATTCATAATCAATCCCTAAATTAATTTATTAAAATAGATTAGCTAAAATTAATAATAAAATTGATTTTTTCATTATATATCTCAAAATAATACTCCTACAAAACCAAATCAGCAAATGCCAAAGTATATTAATTATGATATTTATATTTAAAAAAATATTAAAACTTTTAAAATTTTTAATATAGTTATATTTATTCTAGTAAGTACATCTTATAATGTTGTACAAACAAATTAAAAACTATGTAATAATTTAAAATAATTTATTATTCTAGTAAAAATTTATAAACTTATAATTATCTTCTTTTTTAAATAACATAATTATATAATTATCGTTTTTATCTAAATAATTAAATTATTTTTTTAAAACACTATCATAAACCGATGCGCAAGTTCTCTGTTTTTTATTAATACGAATTTTTTCAAATTTCACAAAACCATTGATAAGAGAAAATAAAGTGTCATCTTTACCAATGCCAACATTTTTTCCAGGTCTTATTTTAGTTCCTCTTTGACGATAAATAATAGATCCGGCATTTGTATATTGACCATCTGATAATTTAGCCCCTAAAGATTTAGAATGCGAATCACGACCGTTACGCGTTGAACTAACACCTTTTTTAGTTGCAAATAATTGAATATTTAACTTTAACATAACAAACCCTCTTTTTTAATTTGTATTTTTAATTAATTTAATTCTCAAACAATTTTGATATTGTTGACTTAAATCTTTTAAAGTATATTTTAAATTTTGCAATAATTTATTCACTATTAAATTAGATTCTAATAAAATTAATTTAAAATAACCTTTTTTTAATTTAAAACTAATTTTATTATTTAAGTCTAACAATTCAATAGCATTAATTGTAACTATAATAGCAGTAGATACCGAAGAACAAACTATATCATGTAAACCAGAATATTGCGCATGCCCTTTTACAAAAATAGCAGTAATACTTTCGTTATTATATCGTATACAACATTCAATCATATAATTGACATATCATAACTTAGGAAAATTAATATTTGTAATCAAAAGTTTCGTATATAACTGTCGATGTCCCTTTTTGCAACGGTACTTTTTTCTTCTTTTATAAGTTGCTACAATAATTTTTTTGGATTTACCTTGTTTAATAACTTTAGCTTCTACTGTTGCTCCTTCAACACAAGGAGTACCTAAAATAGAATTGCCTTCAGAATGAATAGCTAAAACTTTTCTAAAAACATAAATTTCTTCTGGTTGTACTGGTAATTTATCTGTAAAAATTTCTTGGTTCAAAGTAACTTGAAATTGTTTATTACCATTAGCAACAATAGCAAATTTATCCATAAATAACCTCTTTCTTTATTAAATCGATTTTCATCGAAATTATCTTCCTTAACATCATTTCAATATAATTAAAATAAATTAGCATATTATTTTAATTACTAAATATTATAAAATCATTTATTCATAATTAAAAATTAACATTTATAGTTTTTTTATTATTTTCGCGATTAAAACGATTATTAATATGTTGTCGACAAAGAAGACAACAACTACCTGAATATTTTATTTCGTTCGCTAAACTACATAAAATTTGCTTATTACATTCAGGATTAGCGCAATTAATATATCTTTCACAAGGAGTTTGATCAAAAAAATCTTTACCTACAATAGAATGCCTTTTTTTATTAACTCTAACGGAAATTCTTTTATCAAAAACATAAAGACTACCTTGGAATCCATCACCTTGAATTTCCTTGTCTTGACTATATTTGATAATCCCTCCTTTTAGTTGAAAAACTTCAGAAACCCCTTTTTGTTGTAAATAAACAGATAATTTTTCACATCTCACTCCGCCAGTACAATATGTTAAAACTTTTTTATTTTTAAAAAAAAATAAATTTTTATCTATCCAAGAAGGTAATTCTCGAAAATTATTAATATCAGGCAAAATAGCATTTAAAAAATATCCAAGTTTTGTTTCATAATTATTACGAGCATCTAATAAAATAATATCAGATTTTCGAGATAAATTATAAAATTCTTTAGGTTCAACATAACGACTAGCTTTAGGAAAAATATCATTTATTAACTTTAAAGATACTATTTCTTTTTTATATTTAACAGAAAGTTTTGGAAAAACATGTCCATAAACTGAATCTATTTTAAATTCAGTTTTAGAAAAGCAATCATCTTGTAATAAAAATTGCATATACAAATTAATATCTTTCTTTAAACCTGATAAAGTGCCATTGATACCTTCTTCGGAAATAATAATCCTACCTAATAATTGATTTTGAATACAAAATTTCTGATGTATATCGCATAAATATTGAGGATTTTTAATATAAGTATAATTATAAAATAAAATAACTTGATAAATATTTTCATCAATTTGATTGTTATTGGATACCATAGTATTTAATAATTCCTTTATTTTAAAAAAAATATAAGTATATGTGTATAAAATAATAACTCATTTATGAATTATTTAAATTTTAATAACCTAAATCTTTTAATTAAATATAGTTAAAAACTTTTATCAATCAATTTAGAAAGTTTAGGATCTTGAGCATATTTTTTATAATTCAATTTTTGCAAAAATTTTAAAGTAGTCGTAGGTACTAAATTTTTCATATCTTTAAAATTTCCTGTAATAAATAATTTACGAACTTGTGTTGCCGAAATCGGCTTAAAATCCCACATTAATCGAGGACAAACTACTAATTCTATTTCTGATTTAACCAAAATTTCTTGCATAATCACATTATATAAATTTGTTGTAGGTGAAAACGGTTCTTCTCCTACGTAACGTTTTTTAATACCTAAATTGCGAGCTATATAATTTTTAAAAATATGCGTGTCTAAAATAATTTGAGAACGAATCACTTTTTCCGGAGATGATAAAAAATAAGAAGGGAAAACATTTCTAGACACTAAATAATTACTACCTTCAACAATAAAAACATTTTTAATATTTTCAGTAAATAATTTTACCATTTCTTTACGTTGTTTATAAGAAAATAAAGATACATCTTCTTTAACCATAATAATATAAACTAAATCACTGTTATTAGATGCTGTTTCAACTAAATATTGATGCCCTTTAGTAAAAGGATTAGCATTCATAACTATAGCAGAGATATTCTTGAAATTAGATTTAATATTATTTTTTCGTAAATCCGATAAATAAGATAAATATTCTTCAAAACAATCATATCTATTAGTCAAAAAACCAAATTCTTCATTACAATAAATCATTCTAAAACCTAAGTATTTAAAAATAGCAAAATTAACAGGTTTTGTAAATACAAAAATTTCATTAAAATTATCTTGATAAATTCTTTTGATAATATAACTAATTAATGCATTAGACAAATTATAACCTTGATATTCCGGATCTACCGCTAAACATCGAATATTATTATAATATCGACCAACTACTCCGATTAATTTATCATTTAAATTCTTAATTATAACATATTCATGAACCAAATCATTTGTTAAGCCGTTTTGAAATAATAATTTTTGAATAGATAATATTTCATTAATATCTTTTTCAGTAACAATTTTTGGCATTTGATAATAACAAATATCTAATCACCTCTTCAAATAAGTGTCTATATTTTAGGTACAAAACATATTTCTTAATATTAAATCTATTCAACAAAAATAATAAAAGAAATTTAATTTAACTATACTAATTATTTTAACACTAAAAAAGCAAATTTTATAAATATTTATCAAAAAAATAAGTAATTTTTGATAATATAAAAAACAATAAGATATTACTTAAAATAAAATTAATAATAAAAATTCCTAAACAATAAGTCAAACAAATTAATAATATTTGATTATTAACATTTTTCACATGAAATAAATTAAAAAACCAATCATACCATACATTGCTTAAAGATAATTGCATATTGGCATAAACCCAATAACTGGAGATAAAAAAAGAACAACTCCTTAAAGAATATACCAATAATAAACCAAAAAAAATATTTTTTTTATTTTTAGTAATAAACACTTTTTTATTAATAAAAACTCCTACTAAACTCATTAATAAATCCGGTAAAATATAATCAAAAATACACGAAATAAATAATTGGATTTTATTCAATAAGAAAATTTGATTTAAAGAGATGAAAAAATTATAACTTTTTATTAAATGAAAAACAGCATATAAACAACAAATTAATAAATGAATTAAAAAACTATTATAAATACCTGATAAACACAAAATCACTAAAGAAATTTTAAATAATTGGCCACCCAAGGGCAAGTGTAAAAATGAAGTTAAAACTTTTCCAAAGACTAAATCTATAAAAATCACTAAAGATAAAAAATAACTTACTAAAACAACTTTACGTAATATACAATTATTCAACAAGCGCATAAACATAAAAAAATATTAATTACTTTTTCAAAACTATTCTCGTAATTAAATATTATTTTTTTTAAACTTTAAAAACTCCTTTATAAATTAATTCCAAAAAATAAATAATTGATGGATAAATCATACCTACACTCAGACCTAAAAATGCTCCAATAAAAGTACCTAAAGTAATTCCTAAAAGGCCTCTTCGTAAACTCATAAAACAAATGCCATTAATAATACCAAGAAACATAGATTTTAAAAAAATAATAGTTTCTTCTAATTCTTGTCGATCATTAATTTGAAATTGATATATTTTATGAAGATCAAAAACATTAGAAAAATTTATTTGATTATATTGATACACAGTTCTATTATTTAATTTCCATGAAATAATCAATAAAAAACCTAAAAAATTAACACTATAAATTAAAATAATAAACCATGACTGTTTCCAAAATTTACTATCTATTAAATATTTCCTAAAAATATCCCACTTTTTATTTAACAAAATTTATTATTTCCTCCTATATTACAAAATTATTATTAATCAATAATATCTAATTTAAATTTAAAAGCATTTTGAAAATTTTTTTTTAAAATTAATTGATCATAATTATCTTTAAATTCTTTTTTACGAAAATTAGTCAAATATTGACTATGCTCTATATAATTAAAATCGCAATTTTGCAATAATTGTATACGAGTTAAAGCGAATACATTATCTAATGCTCCAGCAAAAATAAATTTTTGCAACGATTCCTTATTTAAAACATTTTTTAATCTTATTTTAAAATCATCAAAATTTTCAAATTTTTTTATAGAACGTTCTTTTATAAGAGTACGGCATATTTCTAAACTAATATCTCTAATAAAATTTAAAGGTAAAAAAAGTTGATTATTTAAAATACGAAAATTACTAACATCACTATATAAAATATGAGGTTTTTGTATTTTAATATATTTTTTAATTTGTGATAACCACGTTCGAATATTAGCATAATCATCTGGATATTCTTCTGCATAAACTATACCAAAATAAAGTAAATAATTAGCTTTTAAATAAGCCATTCTATAACTTATTAAAGCATATGCTACACCATGACTTTTATTAAAAATATAATTAGAAAATTTTGCAATATAATCATAAACTTTACTAGCCATTTCATCTGTTCTCTGATACAAAACACTTTGAGTAATAAAACTTTTTTTTAAATTAATTTTAACAGATTCGGAAGATTTAGCCATAATCTGTCTCATAAATAAATCCGCTTGCCCCAAATTATAACCTGCAAACTCTGAAGCTATTCTCATCATTTGTTCTTGATACAAAACCACACCATAAGTATCACACAATATATTATCTACAATTTCTATATCAATAAATTTTGATTCTTGATTTATTCTATTTTTTATATAAAGATCTACAAATTTTATAGCACCAGGTCTATTAAAAGATAAAACAGCAACCAAATCTTCAAATGTTTTAGGTTTAAGGCGTTCAATAACTTTCCTAGCAGATAAAGATTCTAATTGAAAAATATAATTGGTATCTCCTTTTTGTAATATATTATAGGTATTAGAATCATTTAACGGTATATTTGATAAATCTATTTTGATTTGATTTGTTTGTTCAATTAAAGTAACAATTTTATTAATTAAAAAAAGATTTCGCAAATTTAACAAATCTAATTTAATAAAACCTAATTGTTCTAACTGTTTATGATCAAATTGCACACGATATAATATAACAGAATTATTAGAATTTTTTTTAATAGGTAAATGTTTAGATAAATCTAATTTAGTAATAATGACTCCAGAAGGATGAGTGCCAACTAATCTTGGAATACCTTGAATAATAGAAGCAAATCGAGAACAAATCGCTTTAGCATGAGATATATTGATTTCAATACCATTTTGGTTAATTAATTTTAAATCCATAAGAAAAGAATCTTTAGAATATTTCTGAAAAGTAATTAAATTAGCGATATGTTCAATTCCATATTTATCAACAAGATATTTAATCATTCTAGTAACCTGATCATCAGGTACATCTATATCAATATCAGGAACAGTTGTTCGTTGAAAATTTAAAAATCTCTCAAAAAGCAAATTATATTTTACAGGATCAATCTCAGTAATTCCTAAACAAAAACATAATAAAGAACCAACTGAAGAACCTCTTCCAGGCCCTATTAAAATTTTTTGATTTTTAGCATATTGTATTAAATCAAAAACAATTAAAAAAAAATCAACATAATTCATTTTTTTAATCAAAATTAATTCTTTTTGTAGTTGTTGAATATAAAAAATATGTTTTTTTATATTTATATTTTTTTGCAAATAATAAGTTAAAAAATTATTAGCTTTTTTTTGTAAATATTTAAAATTATCGCAATCTAAATCATGTTTAAAATCGCATACAGTTGAGGGAGGGGAAATATCATATTTAATTAATGGTAAAAATTTTTCTAAATCAAGAAATAATTCAAAATCATTAATATTGTAAAATTGATAACGTTCTTGAATTTGTTTATAGTCAATAAATTCAACATCCAAAGTAATTTGTTCATTAATTTGCTGAGGATTAATAAATTTTTTAATATTATTTTGATAATCATTTATTTTATATAAATATTGATAAATTAATTTTTCTTCCGAAACTAAATAATTAGTTTTATTAACTAAAACCACTTTTAAATTTAATTTTTTAGCTATATTTAAAAAAAAACCTGCATAATCTTGTAATAAAAAAGATTGTAACGAAAATCCAAAAAATAATTTTTTAATATTTTTTTGAAAAAATCGCAAAGTTTCAAAAATAAAAAGAGTTTTATTTTCATAAATGGTTAAATTCATAATTTCATCTTTTAAAATATCACATAAAATAAAATCTAAATTAGATAAAATGCAAAAAATACCATCTTGAAATTTTTGAAGATCCGTTACAGTTATTTTATTATTTAATTGAATAAAGTTTAAAATCTTAATTAAATTATTAATGCCATCATTATCAAAAGCATAAATTAAAAAACTAATTTTAATATCACGATATTTTAAAAGATCAAAATAAATATAAATTTGCACTCCTATAATAGGTTTAATTTTATATTCACGGCAAAACTTCATTAATTGAATCATCCCGTACAAGTTTTCGACATCACTTAAAGCTACAAAATCATATTTACTTTCGTACGCTTTTTTAACCAAAGATTCCACTGAATGAACACTTTTTTTAATGCTATAAAAACTTTGTAAATAAAAAACCCCTATCATAACACGCAAAACACTTTCTTACCAATAATCAATAACATTAAATACCCAAATAACTAATATATAAAAATCATTCTGATTATATAAAAAATTATATTATAATTAATAAATACTTTTTAATTAAAAATTTTTTTTAAATTTCGTTTATCATACTCCGTTTCAAAATAATTTAAAATATTATTATTTTCATCATGATTTAATATTTGAAATTCAGCAAAATAAAAAGATTCTAAAAATATTATAATCATATATAAATTATATTCTTGAGTAGGTAAAAACGATTCTTGTTCTTGAAGATAATACAATAAATGTTCTTGTAAAAATTCAATATTTATTGTTATTTCTGACAACGAAAATTGTTCTATAATTTTATCAGCTAATTTAATAATATAGATATTATCCATATTTTCATAATCCATATCAGAATTAATATGAGAATGATTTATGATTTTCAAAAAATATAAAAATAACTTTTTTATTTTACAAAATAAAAATAAATTGTTCATTATTATCAATCCTTCACTAATAAAATAGAACAACAAATTAATAATTAATTATTATAATATGATGATCCCTATGTTACTTTTTTAAATGAGGAAATAAAATAACATCACGAATATTAGAATTATCAGTTAATAACATGATTAAACGATCTATTCCTATACCTAAACCACCAGTTGGGGGCATACCGTATTCTAAAGCTTCTATAAAATCTTCATCTAATTCATGAGCCTCATCATTACCTAATGACTTTTGCAAGATCTGCTCTTCAAAACGTTTTCTTTGTTCTATAGGATCATTTAATTCACTAAAAGCATTGACCAATTCTTTACCAGCCACAAATAATTCAAATCTTTCTGTTAATTGTGAATTGCGCGGATGCACTTGAGCTAAAGGACTAATTTCTATAGGATAATTACAAATAAAAGTAGGTTGTATCAAATATGGTTCAACAAATTTCTCAAAAAAAGCAGATATAATATGACCTTTTTTGTAAAAATCTTCTAAAGTGATATCGTGATTTTTAGCTAACTTTTGGCATTCTAATAAAGACATATTCTGATTAAAATCAATATTAGTTTTTTGTTTAATAATCTCAATCATATCATATTTATAAAAGTGATCAAATTTAATCAAATTTCCTTGATAATTAAACTCTAACTTACCTAAAAGTTTATAACAAACTTCTTTCAAACATTTTTCAACTAAAGACATCATAGTATCCATATTGGCGTAAGCCAAATAAGCTTCTATAGTTGTAAATTCAGGATTATGACTAGCATCAATACCTTCATTACGGAATACTTTACCTATTTCATAAACGGCTTTCATACCGCCTATAATTAACTTTTTTAACGAAATTTCTGTAGCAATTCTTAAATAAAAATTAGCTGCTAAAGTATTATGATAAGTAACGAAAGGTCTAGCATTAGCGCCGCCAACACAAGAATTTAATACAGCTGTTTCAACCTCTAAAAAATTTTCACTATTAAAAAAATCTCTAAGAAAACGAATAATTTTAACTCTATCTACAAAAGTTTTACGAGCTTTAGGATTAACAATCAAATCTAAATAACGTTTTTTTCGCATTACCTCTTTATCTTGTAAGCCTTTATATTTATCAGGAAGAGGTCGCAAACTTTTGCTTAAAATAACTAATTTAAAAATTTTAATAGTCAATTCACCCGTATTCGTTTTAAATAATATACCTGTAACGCCAATAATATCTCCTAAATCCAACAAATTATAAATTTTAAATTCTTGTTCTGTAATGTTATCACGACGAATATAAATTTGTATATCAGATTCAAAATCACGTATGTTAGCGAAACCAGCTTTACCTTGTATTCTGTTTAAAATGATTCGGCCAGCTACAGAGACTAATATTTGATCTTTTTCCAATTGATTAGCTGTCCAAGAGTTATATTGAAACAATAAAGAACTAATAGATTCAGTTTCTATAAATTTATTACGAAAAGGTTCTACATTATTTTTTCTTAAATTATCTAACTTAACTCTTCTAATTGTTTCTTGTTCTGTCATATCTTCTTTATTCATATAATGTAAAAACTCCTACTTGGCAAATCATAACCCATATTATTATACTATTATAATTTTTTTTAAATTAACAATTGTAACATTTAAAATAAATAAAAAAAGAATCTTTTTTAAAAAAAGATTCTCCAGATAAGAAAATAATGTGCATAAGCCATGTTCTGTTCTTATTTCATCAATAAGTGTGATCATTTATCTCTATTTTTAAAATAGTATAAAAATTAATTTTTTATATTGCATAAAGGAAATATTAATTTTTATATGCCCCTACCTTTTTTTGGGTTGCTAGCTTGAGGGGTTTACCGCGTTTCACTTGATCATTTCTAATCAATTCGTCTCTGTGGCACTTTATTTTTACATTCATCAACTTATTTTACTTTATAAAAAAGTTATTAGAATTTCAAAGCCGTCATTTAAATAAATTTAAATGCCTTAAGTTATTTTTTTCTTAAGCACAAACACTACATACATTTCCCAAGATACGGATAGATTATTGGCGTTTCCTTGATAAGATTTGTTTTTCTATCAAATATTACCAACAGCCCCCGTCCAAACGGTGCGAGCAAGTTTCCAAGCACACCGCTTTCCGTAATTTATCTCTTTTTAGAGTTTAACTTCGTGTCACCACTGGTTAAATGCTTATTCTTGACCTTTTATTCTTTTCAAATATTCTAATATCATACATTTGCCGGTTGGCCTTATCACGATGACAAACCTGAAATAGTACAGTTTTTTTTGTTCATCATACTTCTCCAATTAGCATCTCTAACGGTTCCGACATGATGAGTTTATTATTTGTGAACGTATTTTTGGTGATATTTCTTTAGTTTATTTAAGTCCATATCATCTATTGTTCTCCCGTTGATTTCAGGTATTCCTGCTCTTTTATTAGTGGCAACCTTATTAAACGCGAGATAAGTATTAGTTAAGTTGTTCATTCCCCATTTGAGTTCTTGTTTTAATGGGTCTGGTTTTAAAGATTGGTCATGAATTTTATTCATTGTCCGAAGAAGATTCGATTTTAATAGTTCAAAATCATTTATAGGTTTTACCTATCCCTTATGCGGTCTCAACACGAATAAACAATAAATTACTTTCTTCTTTCGCCCTACGAGAGTCGTTATCTCTCTTCTTGGTAAGACGATTGTCTAGATTATTCCAAATCTAGGTTTACTCTTACGACTACTAAGAAGATTCTTTATCCTTAACCATCAGGACTTTTATTTCCTGATTTATAAATTTAATTATTTGGTTTTAGGATTCTCCAAGTTGCTCTAAATATCTACCTTGGTTCTTTAGGCGAAGTAACCATTAAGAAATGGTGAGATTCCAGATTTTAATTGATAAACTATCTAATCCACATACTAAATTGATAGACTCTGGACTGTCCATTTATAGTAGCTTACGAACAGGTTTGTTAATTACATCCTCTTTGTCTTCTTAGGCCATTACAGGCTTGTCCATGGAACCATTCGGTGGCGGAATCGTCTTGACTAGCTACTTCATCGCAATCCGCTTTTAAGAACTGCTGTAATTCCTGAGCGTTTCCATTCAGGAACCATTCTTACCCTTTCAGTGTTTATCGCACTGGTCATTGGTCAATTGACAAGATAATTAGGCCTCTTTGGCGCCCTATGTGCTAACATGGACTTTCCTAAATTAGAAATTTTTAATTTCAAAAAAATATCTAACTTCGATCACCTTCCATTATTCTTATCATCGATTATTTTAACAAATTTTTTTTAAAATTAAATATTAATTTAAATAATTATTTTTCCAAAATCAAAGATAAATCTATTTTACCTTTTTCATTAATACAAATACATTTAGCTAAAACTTTTTGTCCTATCGAAATAACATCTTCAACACATTCAACTTTCGCATTAGATAATTTACTAATATGAATAAATCCTTCGATCCCAGGAAAAATCTGAACTATAGCAGCAAAAGAATGACCACTTTTTTTATCATACAAAATTTTTATAACAGTAACTTCATACACTTTACCTATTTTTATTTCATCTACTAAATTCAAAATATAATTAGATACTTGATTAACAATACTTTCATTGTTATGCATAATAAAAATATTACCGTTTTGTTGAATATCTATTTTAACATTATCATAAGTCTCAATGATTTGATTAATAATTTTACCACCAGCACCGATAATATCACGAATTTTATCTACAGGAATATTAATCATCTTCACCTTTGGAACATAAACAGACATATGTTCTCGAGGTTTTTGAATAGCATTGTTCATCTTTTCTAAAATTTCTATTCTTCCTAAACGAGACTTTTCCAAAACTTCTTGTAAAATATTAAAACTAATACCTTCTATTTTAATATCCATTTGTGCAGCTGTAATACCTTTAATAGTACCGGCGATTTTGAAATCCATATCACCTTTTTGATCTTCTAAACCTTGAATATCGCTTAAAATAGCATAATTATCTTCGTTTTCAAAAAATAATCCCATTGCTAAACCCGCTACAGGTCGTAATAAAGGTACTCCTGCATCCATCAAAGCCATAGAAGCTGCACAAATAGTTGCCTGAGAAGATGAACCATTAGATTCTAAAATTTCCGATACTACCCTAATAGTATATGGAAAATCTTTTTCAATAGGAAGTACATTAGATAAAGCTTTTTTAGTTAACATTCCATGACCAATTTCTCTTCTAGAAGGCATCATATATTTACCAATCGAACCTACAGCAAAAGGTGGAGAATTATAATGAACAATAAAAGATTCTTTTTCTTCTTCGCTAAGATCATCTATTAATTTACATTCACTTAAAGCACCAATAGTAACCACCGCTAAACTTTGAGTTTCACCTCTAGAAAAAAGAGCTGATCCGTGAGTACGCGGCAAAACTCCTACTTCAGTTTGAATAACACGAATTTCGTTTAAAGTTCGACCGTCAATTCTTTTTTTTTCTTTTAAAACAATTTCTCTCATTATATCTGTGAATAAATCATTAAACATATGTGTAAATTGTTCTTTTGTTTTTTCCAATTTATATTGATGTTCACAAGCAACAATAAAATCTTTGGGTATATTAATTACAAATTCTTTATCTTCTATAAATTTTTCCCAAATAATATGTTTAATATTATTAATTTCATCCGAAAAAATCTTTTTAACAAATTTTTTATTAATTAATTTTTTAAAATTATTTTTAAAAATATCAAAATATTTAAATTTAAATTTATTAAACAAATCAATATTATAATTATTTATTGAATGAATATTTTTAACAATATTTAATTTTCTTTTAATTTCTTCCTGGAAACTACATAATTGTTTAATAAATTCATGACCAAATAACATAGCTGATATTAAATCTTTTTCTGAAATTTCTTTAGAACTAATTTCTATCATATTTAATTTATCTTCAGTACCACTTAATAATAACCATAAATCAGAAATATTTTTTTGTTGAGGATCAGGATTAATAATGAATTTATTATTAACTCGACCTACACATACTGCTGCAACAGCTTTATCAAAAGGAGCATCAGAAATTAAAGATGCTAAAGAACTACCTAAAATAGCAAAAATTTCATTATTACAACTATCATCATTACTTAAAATAGTATTTACAATTTGAATTTCTTTATTAAAATTCTTAATAAATAATGGTCTTAATGTTCTATCTATCAAACGAGCATTCAATATACCTGCATCAGAAGGTTTACCTTCTCTTTTAGAAAAATTTCCTGGTATTTTTCCTGCTGCATAAAATTTTTCTTGATAAAAAATCATTAAAGGTAAATAATCTAAAGAAACTTCATTATCACCAATAACCAAAACACTTAATAAAACAGTATCTTTATAACGCACTAAAATAGAGCTATTAGCTTGTTTAGCTAATTTATTAACTTCTATAATAAGTAAATTATTTTCAAAAGTAGTTTCAAACACTTTTAAAGTCATGAAAATCCCCTTTTTTTTCTAAAATAAATGCGACAAAACATCACAAACTACTTTTGAAAATAAAATATTAAAAATTTAAAATGGCGCCTATGCTAGGGATCGAACCTAGGACATTCTGATTAACAGTCAGATGCTCTACCAACTGAGCTACATAGGCTTAAATAACACTTATAATTACCTAAAAACCTTAAAAATGTACTTCTTAAGTTTCCGGTTTTGGTAGAGAATGAGGGGATCGAACCCCCGACCTTCTGCTTGTAAGGCAGACGCTCTCCCAGCTGAGCTAATTCTCTACTACAAATAATTCCGGGCAAACCCCTATCTTGGCAATCCAAATGAATTACTATTGTGGGGACCACAGGTCTTAACTGCTGTGTTCGGGATGGGAACAGGTGGAACCCCTGTGTTAAATCACCCGGAATCTCTCAAAACTAGGCAAATTCTAGTTATTTTCCATTATCATCAAAGTCGTTGGATCTATTAGTACTAGTCAGCTCCAAATATCACTACTCTTCCACTTCTAGCCTATCAACCTGATCGTCTTTCAGGGATCTCTTAGGGAAATCTCATCTTGAGGGAGGCTTCACACTTAGATGCTTTCAGTGTTTATCCATACTATACATAGCTACCCAGCTATGGCTCTGGCGAACCAACTGGTGCACCAGCGGTATATCCATCCCGGTCTTCTCATACTAGGGACAGTTCCTCGCAAATTTCCAACGCCCACGACGGATAGAGACCGAACTGTCTCACGACGTTCTGAACCCAGCTCGCGTACCGCTTTAATGGGCGAACAGCCCAACCCTTGGAACCTGCTCCAGCTCCAGGATGCGATGAGCCGACATCGAGGTCCCAAACCGCCCCGTCGCTGTGAACGCTCGGGGGCGATAAGGCTGTTATCCCCAGGGTAGCTTTTATCCGTTGAGTCACGGCCCTTCCATTCGGTACCGCAAGATCACTAAGTCCGACTTTCGTCCCTGCTCGACTTGTAGGTCTCACAGTCAAGCTCCCTTATACCTTTACGCTCTAAAAATGATTTCTGACCATTTTGAGGGAACCTTTGAACGCCTCCGTTACTTTTTAGGAGGCGACCGCCCCAGTCAAACTGCCCACCAAACACTGTCCCTCATAATCCACTTATGCAGGTTAGAAACTAAAAATCTCAAGAGTGGTATCCCACCGGTGACTCCCTTTAAACTAGCGTCTAAAGTTCTCTGTCTCCCACCTATCCTGTACATGAGATTTCCAATTCCAATATTAAGCTACAGTAAAGCTCCATGGGGTCTTTTCGTCCTGTCGCGGGTAACCGGCATTTTCACCGGTAATTTGATTTCACCGAGACTCTTGTTGAGACAGCGCCCAAATCGTTATGCCTTTCGTGCAGGTCGGAATTTACCCGACAAGGAATTTCGCTACCTTAGGACCGTTATAGTTACGGCCGCCGTTCACTGGGACTTCAATTCAATGCTTTGGGCAAGCCCGAACATCTCCTCTTAATCTTCCAGCACCGGGCAGGCATCAGCCCCTATACATCACCTTACGGTTTAGCAGAGACCTGTGTTTTTGATAAACAGTCGCTTGGGCCTATTCTCTGCGGCTTTTACTTTTTATCATAAAAGCTCTCCTTATCCCGAAGTTACGGAGTCATTTTGCCGAGTTCCTTAACAAGAGTTTTCTCGCGCGTCTTAGTATACTCTACCTTCCCACCTGTGTCGGTTTACGGTACAGGTAAAAAAATCATTAACCCTAGAAGCTTTTCTAGAAAATATGAACACAGTCACGTTACCCTCAAATCTCATTTTTTGGCAAGTAAGAAGACGGATTTGCCTATCTTCTCAAACTCGATTTTTCGACCCTAATCCAATAAAGGGCGTGCTTATCCTCTTTTGTCCCTCCATCAGTGATTTTTTTAGTGCAGGAATTTTAGCCTGCTGGTCATCGACTACGCATTGCTGCCTCGCCTTAGTTCCTGACTAACCCAGGGCGGACGACCCTGCCCCTGGAAACCTTGGGTTTTCGACGGATAGAATTCTCATCTATCTTTTCGTTACTTACACCGGCATTCTCACTTCTAACCTCTCCACTACTGCTTCCGCTATAGCTTCTACGATGTTAGAACGCTTCCCCTACCACATGTTCCTTAGCTATTACTAGCCGGAACATATCCGTAGCTTCGGTATAATGTTTAGCCCCGTTACATTTTCGGTGCAAAAATATTAGATTAGTGAGCTATTACGCACTCTTTAAAAGATGGCTGCTTCTAAGCCAACTTCCTAATTGTTTTAACGTTTTTACTTCCTTAACCACTTAACATTAATTTAGGGACCTTAGCTGACGGTCTGGGCTCTTTCCCTTTTGACCATGGACCTTATCACCCATCGTCTGACTGCTGGGATACGGTTCTTGACATTCGGAGTTTAATTGAGATTGGTACCCCGAGGTGGAGCCCGCACTCATTTAGTGCTCTACCTTCAAGAACTATTAAATACCCAACGCTAGCCCTAAAGCTATTTCGGGGAGAACCAGCTATCTCTGAGTTCGATTGGAATTTCACCTCTAGCCACAAATCATCCAAACACTTTTCAACGTGTCCTGGTTCGGCCCTCCATGACGTGGTCACGTCACTTCAGCCTGTTCATGGCTAGCTCACTTCAGTTTCGGGTCTATGACATACAACTAAACGCCCTATTCAGACTCGCTTTCGCTACGGCTACGTTCCTTCAAACTTAACCTTGCTCTATATCATAACTCGCCGGTTCATTCTGCAAAAGGCACGCCATCACTCTTAAACGAGCTTTGACTACTTGTAAGCACACAGTTTCAGGATCTATTTCACTCCCCTTCCGGGGTTCTTTTCACCTTTCCCTCACGGTACTAGTTCACTATCGGTCACCAAGGAGTATTTAGCCTTAGGAGATGGTCCTCCTATCTTCCAACAAGATTTCTCGTGTCTCGCCGTACTTGAGGATACCCTAGATTTTAACTTACCTCTACAGGATTTTCACCTTCTGGGATATAGCTTTCCAACTATTTCGAGTTAATTAAAATTTGGTAACTAGTTATTGGTATCCGGCTGTTCCGGATTCGCTCGTCACTACTACCGGAATCGTTATTACTTTCTGTTCCTGCAGTTACTTAGATATTTCAGTTCACTGCGTTCCTTTCAATCAGTTAGTTGCCTAACAATTGATACTATAACTTCTTATAGTAGGTTGCCCCATTCGGAAATCCACGGATCTACACTTATTTACAGCTCCCCGTAGCGTATCGCCGTTAATTGCGTCCTTCATCAGCTCTTGGTGCCTAGGCATCCACTGTGCGCTCTTATTTCCTTTAATGTTCCGGATAAATAACTATTATTTACCTAATTTTCAAAGAATTTGTGTTCTTACGAAACCTATAACTCTGGTGGGCCTAAATGGACTTGAACCACCGACCTCACGCTTATCAGGCGTGTGCTCTAACCAACTGAGCTATAGGCCCTTCGTGAAGTCACGAAGAAAAACTTAGTTGCCTAAGTCTTTCAAAACTGAAGATGATTGATTTTATTGGTTTCCTTAGAAAGGAGGTGATCCATCCCCACCTTCCGGTAGGGATACCTTGTTACGACTTAACCCCAATCATCGACCCTACCTTAGACGGCGCCCTCTCGAATAAACGAGTTAGGCTACCGTTTTGGGGTATTGCCAACTTTCGTGGTTTGACGGGCGGTGTGTACAAACCCCGAGAACGTATTCACCGCGACATGCTGATTCGCGATTACTAGCGATTCCAACTTCATGAAGTCGAGTTGCAGACTTCAATCCGGACTGGGACTGTTTTTGGGGATTGGCCAAGAACTTGCGTTTCAGCTACCCTTTGTAACAGCCATTGTATCACGTTTGTAGCCCAGGTCATAAGGGGCATGCTGATTTGACGTGATCCTCACCTTCCTCCAATTTATCATTGGCAGTCTCGTTAAAGTCCCCACCATAACGTGCTGGCAACTAACGATAAGGGTTTCGCTCGTTTTAGGACTTAACCTAACATCTCACGACACGAGCTGACGACAACCATGCACCACCTGTGTTTCTGGTAACCTCCACGATATTACTATCATTTTGCAAAAACATGTCAAGACCTGGTAAGGTTTTTCGGGTATCTTCGAATTAAACAACATGATCCACCGCTTGTGCGGAGTCCCGTCAATTCCTTTAAGTTTCATACTTGCGTACGTACTACTCAGGCGGAGTACTTAATGTGTTAACTTCAGTACCGGTTTAACCCGACACTTAGTACTCATCGTTTACGGCGTGGACTACCAGGGTATCTAATCCTGTTTGCTCCCCACGCTTTCGTGCCTCAGCGTCAGTTAAGACCCAGCGAGCCGCCTACGCCTCTGGTGTTCCTCCATATATTTACGCATTTTACCGCTACACATGGAATTCCACTCGCCTCTATCTAACTCAAGTTTAGCAGTTTCAATAGCCGGACAACGTTAAGCGTTGCCATTACACCACTGACTTACTAGACCGCCTACGCACCCTTTACGCCCAATAATTCCGGATAACACTTGCCCCTTATGTCTTACCGCGGCTGCTGGCACATAATTAGCCGGGGCTTATTCATCAAGTACCGGCAAACAAATGGTTCGCCATTTGCTTTTCTTCCTTGATAAAAGAACTTTACATACCGAAGTACTTCGTCATTCACGCGGCGTTGCTCGGTCAGAGTTTCCTCCATTGCCGAAAATTCCCTACTGCTGCCTCCCGTAGGAGTTTGGGCCGTGTCTCAGTCCCAATGTGGCTGTTCAACCTCTCAGTCCAGCTACACATCATCGTCTTGGTAGGCCATTACCCTACCAACTAACTAATATGGCGCAAGCCCCTCCTAAAGCATACCTATTACTAGGTCTTTTAAAAGATAAAAGATGCCTTTTATCTTCCTATCCAGTCTTAGCCACTGTTTCCAATGGTTATCCTCGTCTTTAGGGTAGGTTGCTTACGTGTTACTCACCCGTTCGCCACTAAAACCCGAAGGTTTCCGTTCGACTTGCATGTATTAGGCACGCCGCCAGCGTTCATCCTGAGCCAGGATCAAACTCTTCGTAATAAATCATTTAAATAAGTAATATTTACTTATTTAAATTATAGTAATATTTAAAATTTTTATGATATAAACATCATAATAAATAATAAAATATCATCTTCAGTTTTCAAAGAAGTAGTGATCAACTTAAATTACTATAATTTTACTTAATAT
>NZ_JAHBAJ020000007.1:0-30531 GCF_018390775.2 Sesame phyllody phytoplasma
TGGTGAAACCGTTGTTGACATAATATATCAACTCCTTTCTCTCGATACCATTGAATAAATAGTAAATTACTTTCTTCTTTCGCCCTATGAGAGCTATTAACTCTCTTCTTGATAAGTCGATTAACTAAATTATTCCAAATTTAGGTTTACCCTTATGACTACTAAAAAGATGCTTTATCCTTGACCATCCAGACTTTTATTACCGGATTGGTAAATTTAATTACCTAGTTTTAGGATTCTCCAAGTTACGCTAAATTTCGACCTTAATTCTTTAGGGGAAGTATCCTCGTTAAGAGGCTGATCCCAGGTTTTATATGATAAACTACTCAATACTTGAAGCTTATATTAGTAGACTCTGGACTGTCCGTTTAAGCAACTTCCGGAACAGGTTATACTATTACATCAATTTCCTTCTTAGACCATTTCAGGTTTTCCCATAGAATTATTTGGTGGCGAGGTCTTCTTGACTAATTTGCTTTCGTCGCAACCCGCTTTTATGGTCTGCTGTAATTTGATATTCTTTCGTTTATCAAACCGACCATACCCATTCAGAGTTTATCAGCTCTGGCTATTGGTTAGATAGCAAGAAATTTAGGCCTCTTTGGCGCCCCTTCAAAAGTATTAGTAGTTGTAGCGCCATCCTCAATAGAAGCTTTTAAAATATTTTGAGCATGTTTTAAAATAGACTTAACCTTTTCTAAACTTAAACGAAAAGAAGGTGTATTAGGATGAATACAAGCTAAAAACAAAATTTCACTAGCATAAATATTTCCAATGCCAGAAATAATACTTTGATCCAATAAAACCTGCTTTATAACTCTAGTAGTTTTCTGCAATTTATGATAAAAATCATTTAATGATATTTCAAAAGGATCTGCAGCTAACTTGACCAAAGGACTTTTAATCAAATATTCATTATAATTATAAACCAAAAAACGTCCAAATTTTCGAGTATCGTAATATCGCATAACTATATCGTTATCTAACCACAATCTCCAATATTCATGTTTATCAATAGTATTGCACATATAAATAGGATTTAAATTAATTTTACCTTCCATACGTAAATGGCCAATTAAAACTAAATCATTACTTAAAAAAAAGATTAAATATTTACCTTTACGCTTAACTTTTAAAAAAAATTGATTTTTAATTTGATTAAAGCATTCTTTATCGGGATAGATTAACTCGGTTTAGAAAGTGAATTGATAATTTTACTTTCATATTCGCAATTAGCCCCCCACAGAACCGGACAAGCAAGTTTCCAAGCATCCGGCGCCTAATATCTGATTACAGATATTGAAACTCTTTCGCCATGTAAAGGTTATTACCCTTCGCCGTGGTCAGGTTCTTCTAAAATATTCCAATTCTAGAATTAAACTGACGACTACTGTAAGTTTCGCTTTTCCCTTGAGCCTAACAGCTGTTAGTTTTAACCCTTTGGTGGTGCTTTTAGGGAGATCAAAGTTACGACATAATTCTACGAGAAGTGTTAGGTGCAGTTTACAATTTTTTTCTAATTGAGGCACCTATGACATTTAAAAAAACATAGGGGAGGTAGTTATTTGAGTAAAGTCAAAATTTTATATGACTTATTAGATAATTTAAGGATAATGGCAATAAAATATCCTTAACTCTCAAAAATCCAGATTAAAATATCTTATCCGCGAAATAATTTCGTTTAACCACGCCCTTTTAACTGCTTAGGGATTTTCACCTTCTCCTTGACTTCTGGTCTGGCGCTGACTTATTGACTAGATATTTCGTCTCATCGCGCTTGCGTGCTTTTGCTGTTATTAATTACTCTTTCAAGACAATTAATCAAGCCCACCTTACAGTGTTTACGTGACCTCTGGAGATTATCGCTCCAGGCTATGCGTTAAATAGCGGAATTATGCGCATCTTTTGCGCCCATTGCCGATAATAGGTTCATAAAAAATATCTATATTTTTGATATAACGATTTATTATTTTTTTATTTAAAGCCCTTACAATGACTTCTACTTCTGGTAACTCTGGCATAACAATAAACCTCCTTGGCTTTATATAACTATTTTGCAAATTAATTTAAATACCTTAAGTAAATTAATTTTTTTGATAAATTATTCACTTACATGAATAAATTTATCAATCAACAAAATTCCTTGTTCTTTAGATATATTTTTATTAATAAATAAATTACCCGTTATAATATTAATCTTTTGACCTGGTTGTAAAAAAAATTCCGGATTATCATTATCAATATGTTCAAAAACCAAAATTAATTCTGAAAAAATTTTTAAATCGGAATTAATAACTATTTTTGGCGAAATAGTATACCATTCTTTTGAAATTGCTAAATTTTTATCTTTATTATATCTTGCATACACTACACAAGTTAAATTGTTAATAGGATAATTATTATATATGCTCTTATCAGATAATTTAGTGAAATTCATAAAAATTAACAAACCTTTCTAAACTAAAAATTTTTTAAATAGGTACAATAATAGGTAAAATTAAAGGATTACGTAAAGTAGTTTCATAAATACGAGGAGTAATAAAATTAATAATAGCTTTTATTAAATAATTTTCATTAACTTTTTCAGAAGATAACAATTTTTGAATCATATGTTTAATATCATTAGATATTTTTTGAATAAAATCACCACTACCTTTCATATAAATAAATCCTCTAGATACGACCATTGGATGATTAATAATTCTTTTATTCTTCCAATCCATACTAACAATAATAGATAACAATCCTTCTTCATTTAAAATTTTTCTTTCCTTGATTATAGAATTACTTAAATCTTCTAAGCCAGAATCGTCAATATAAATATCATCATAAGGAATTTTGCCAACTAATTCAGATTTTGAAGGACTTAATCCTAAAACATCTCCATTATCCAAAATAAAAATATTCTCGGAAGGTATACCGCATTCAATAGCTAATTTTTTATGAGCCATTAACATAACATATTCACCATGAACTGGAATTAAAAAACGCGGTTTAATCAAGTTTAACATTAATTTTAAATCATTTTGACTAGCATGCCCGGAAGCATGAGTATCTACTAAAAAACCATGCAAAATAACATTAACTTCCATTTTATAAAGTAAATCTAAAACTTTATTAACGCTATCTTGGTTTCCCGGAATTGGAGAAGATGAAAAAATCACCGTATCTTTATGATTTAATTTAATTTGTCGATGAGTGCCATTAGCCATACGACTTAAAGCAGCTAATGGTTCCCCTTGGGAACCGGTGCATAATAAAGTAATATTTTCATCATTAGCATTAATGTTATTACTATTTGCTAAAAACTCTTTTGGTACTTTTAAATAACCGTTTTTAGCTCCTACTTCGATTGCTTTTTCCATACTCCGGCCAAAAACAGCTACTTTCCTTTTAGTTGAAACACTAGCTTGAATAATTTGTTTAATACGATAATAATTAGAAGCAAAAGTAACAATAATAATTCTACCTTTAATTTGATAAAATAAATTATTAATAGTATCACCAATTTTATTTTCAGATTCTATAAATCCTTTTTGTTGGGCATTCGTAGAATCTGATAATAAACATAAAACTCCTTTTTTACCTAAATCAGCTAATTTAGCATAATTCGCTAAAGGACCTTCAGGAGTATGATCAATTTTAAAATCACCAGTATAAAAAATAATATTTTTATTATAATGAAAAACAATGCCAAAAGTATCAGGTATCGAATGATTCAAACGTACAAAAGATACTTTAACCTGTCCGAATAATAATTCAGATTCTTCTTCATATTTTTCCAAAATATGCATATATTTTTGTAATTTATGCTCTATTAATTTGAATTCAATCAAATCGTAAGCAATACCGTTTACTAAAATCTTAGGTATTTTAACTTTACGCAACAAAAAAGGAATACTACCGATGTGATCTTCATGACCATGCGTAATCAAAAGACATTCAATTCTATGTTCATTTTTAATTAAATATTCATAACTAGGGATTATATAATTAATACCTAAAAAAGAATCTTCAGAAAAAGACATACCCGAATCCATAATAAAAATTCTACCTTGAATTTCTACCACATACATATTTTTGCCTACTTCACCTAATCCGCCTAAAGCATAAAACAAAATGTCAAATTGTGGGTATTGTGAAATATGTGCTACCATTTGTAAAATTATCCTTTGCTTTCAATTACAATATTTGAAGTAAAATTTAAATCTTTATCTATCGATGAACGAGTTGCTGAGATTAAAACAGGAATGATAACAGGTTTTTTTTTAGTAGCTTTAAAAATAAATTTAGATAACTCTTCTCGTAAATTATTTTTAAAATCACTCCATTTAATTTGTTTATTAATATGTATAAATTGTGTGCTTATTTTCAAAAATAATTCTTTTAATTGACGAATTAAAGGTTCTATTTTAATTTTATCTAAAAACCCTTTACTAACCAACTTAATATTATCGATATCTCCGATAACCTTACGCAAACGTAAATCTAAATTACAAGCTATAATTAAAATACCATCATTAGCTAATAATTCACGATCTTTAATAATAAAATTATTGCCATCTATAACCGGTGTGCCATCAATTAAAATTTCACCCAAATTTTTAAAAAAATTTCTTTTAATTAAAGGTTTATGTACGCTATCATAAAACCACATATCACCATTTTCTAACAAAAAAATTTTATTATCCGGAAAATTAAAATTTTGAGCCATTTTCTTTACATAATATTGATGTCTATATTCGCCTACAATGGGCAAAAAAAATTTTGGTTTTAATAAAGACAACAATAATTTTAAATATTCTTGATAATCATAAGATACATTTTGAAACAAATCTTTAATTAAAAATTCTACTTGAAAACCATGTCTTGCTAATATATCAACAGTTTTATTTTGAACTTTATCAATACCAGGCAAATCAACAGAAAATAATAAAATTTTGTCTGATATATGCAATCTCATTAAACGATCAGTTTTTTTGCACATACGTTGCAAACGGTAAAAAGATTCAAAACGTCTACCAAATACTAATACCACAACATTCTTATATTTTAAATAATCCTTAGAATTTTTTAAATTAATTAAAGTATTTTCAGGAATTTTTAAATATTTTTTTAATAAAGCGATATCAATAATTTTTTCACTCTTACGACCTAAAATAATAATTTTCAATTTAGCTTGTACAGCTAAATCAATAACCATTTGAATTTTTAATAAATCTGGAATTAAAAAAGTAACAATAACATTATTTTCTATGCTCCCAAAAAAACTACTTAAATGATGTTCTAAAATTTCTTCTCGTTTAGGTTTTACTAAACTTAAAGAACCTTGTGAAACTAATAACAAAGCTAAAACCTTTTTACGAGCTAATTCCACTAAAGTTGTAAAATTAGTTTGAAAAAAATTATTTTTAGATTGTTGCATATGCATAGCACTCATATATATAATCATTCCCGAAGAAGTTTCAAAAGCTATACCTAAAGTTCCTGGCAAAAAATGAGATATCCCGAAAACAAAAATTTGAATATTATCAATAATAATTTTCATATCATCTTTAATAACATTCAATTTTAAAGAAGATAAATCTATATTTGCTTGTTTTAAATTAAATTTAATTACTTCTAAAGCAAAATCAGAAGCATAAATGGGGATAGACCATTCTTTAATTAAATAAGGTAAAGCTCCTGAATAAGTTTCTAAAGCTGAAGTAATAAAAATACCTTTAATTTCATTTTTAATAGATTCTAATTTATGATATTCCGGTAAAATAGCATCAATACCATTAACCAATACACTAGGATACTTTAAACCAGCATCTAAAATAAAATAAGAAGAATTGATTTTTAAGAGGTAAAAATTTTTACCATTCTCCCCTATACCCCCTAAAGCGAAAAAATTGATTTCTTGCATTTGTTTTAATAGAACTCCTTAAAAAATTAATAATATATATCATTAATTTAAACAATTTCGAAACATTTGTTACCGATTCTTTTAATTTTTTTATCATTATTAATTAAAATTTATAATATAAATATTATATTGGGAAAATAAATAAATTTAATGTGATGTTAATTATTTTTGAAACCACTCTTATTTGGTTAATCACTATTTATTATAGCTTTAAAAAAATTAATATCAATTTTTTATATTTATTTAGAAAGTTATAAAATAAATAAAAATATGAAATATCCGATTAAAATAAATAATCAAAATTTTACTTATAATAAAAAAAGCAATTTAGGCAAACAATTAGAACAAGATATTAATTTAACTAATAATTTTTATAAGGAAAATAAAATTGCTTTTATTCATAAAAACGAGATCCCTATACAAGTAGTTAAAGTGGAATATGCCCAAAGAAATAAAACTAAAATTATAGAAGCTTATTATCGTTTAAAATCCTTACCAGATTATCAAGGTATTTATAAAGGTAAATATTTGTCTTTCGATGTTAAAGAAACAAATAATTTAAATAAATTTCCTTTAAAAAATATTCCTAATCATCAAAAGGTTTGTTTACAAAACATACACGAACTAAAAGGAATAGCTTTTTTAATTATTAATTTTAAACGCTATAACCAATACTTCTATATGCCCATATCTTTTTTAATTAATTTTACAAAACAATATTCGTTAAAAAGTATTGATTATCAAACTTTTATTAACGAATTATGGCAAATACCTTATAGTTATCGCCCCAGATTAGATTATTTAAAAATCGTTGATAAATTTATCTAAAATATTAAAAATAAAATAAATATTATAAGCCTAATTCTATATTTTCGTTAATAATAGGTTTTAAAAAACATAAAATAGATCCAATAACTAAATTAGTTAACCAAATGGTGACATTGATATAAATAAAAAATATCCAATATACAGATAAATTAAGGTTTAATTGGTTTATTATCCAAGAATCTGATTCAAATATACAAAACACAGAGTCATAAGCATAATAATAAAAAATATAAATACACACTATATAAGAAATAATTTGAATCAAAGAAATTAATAATAAACTAGTTATAATATTTTTTTTAATTAAATATGGCGATTTTCGAGTATAAAATAAACCAGATAAAGAATAAGCCATATATGGTAAAATAAAAAAAAATACTACAAACAATAATTGCAAATATTTTATTCTATTTAAACTAAATGCGGTAATAATAGACCATTCTAAAGCAGTATGGATCGCAACATAAATACAATTAGCACATAAACTAAATTTAAAACCAAACAAAAAACCTATTAAAATTATAGGTAATAATTCTAATTTTATTAAAGCTCCGTGACAATCTTGAAAAAAAAATTTAGTAAATACAAATTCAATGAAAAAAGAAATTGTTAATAATAAAGCGCTAATAATCACTTTTTTTAATGAAAAAATCTTCATAATGAACCTTTAATATACCTTTCTTATATTATACATTTTTATTAAGAAGGATAAACAAGAAAATTATTTAAAAATAATAAGTATGTTTGGCATAAATTATCCTAATAAATATTTTTTTAATTTCATAATCAAAAATAATATCTTATATAAAAAAATTAATTATATCTATTTACCTGAAAACTAACTTTTATATTTTAAAAATATTTATATAAAAAATAATAATATAATATTTTGACATTATCTAGATTAAATCACATTTGAAAAAATATTTTTTTAATTCGAACTAAAAAAATATTTATTTATTAAATTTTATTTTCTAAATTTATAAAATATTATTTATTATTTCATATAATCAATTACACCTTGTTTTAATAAAAACAAAAAATCTTGATTTGAAGCATTTAAAATATAATCATTAATATTAATATTTTGTAAAACTTTTTGAATCTCTTCTATTCGGAATAAAATATTTTTAAAAAAAACACAAAATTTATCTAAATTTTCTCTAATATGAAAAAAATCACCCCATAATTGCATTTTTTTAATATAACCATCTTCTAATTCTAAAGAAACTTTAACTTCACCCCATTCAAAACGATGTTGTAAAATTTTAGAATAAATAGGATGATTAAATAACCATGTAGAAGAATTATATTTAAGAGACAATTCATTAATAGAAATTAAATCTTTATTCGTTAAAGTTAACTCTGTCTTTTTTAAGAAATTTTCCAAATAATAAATTAATTCGTATTGCGTCATATCAGGAAGATATTTTTTTAAATTAGTAACTCGTGAACGTACACTATCAATACCCTTAGAAATTAATTTTTGATTATTTGGAGTAATACATCGTATCATTGTATTAATATCACATTGATAAAGTAGAGTACCATGCATAACAATTCCATTTTTATTTTTCCAAAAAGCATTACCAGAAACTTTTTTACCCTTTAATAAAATATCATTTCGACCACTAAAATATAAAGGTATACCTAAACAATTAAAAGCTTTAATAATACGATTTAAATAGTTTTTAAAACTAAAATCTAAACATTTATTTCGAAAAATAAAACTAAAAATCGGAGTATTAAAATCATTATAAACGCAACCTCCTCCGCTCGGCCTACGAAAAAATTCAATTTTATTTTTTTTAATAAATTCTAAATTAATTTCGTTTTCAATAATCTGATTACGACCAATTACTACCCCTTTCATGGTCCAGAAAAAAAAATAAATTTCATCATCATTCTTTAAAAAATAATTTAAAATATATTCTTCTAAACCATAATAAAAATAAGGTTTATAATGAGATAATAAAGGATATTTAACTAAAATCATAAATAATTTCCAATTTCTTTCTTTTGTTAACTAACAAAAAAAGTCAAATTCAATAAACAAAATAATATATTATATTTTTTTATTTATTAATTATTATATCTAAACTGATTATAAAGATTATTAAATATAATAATAAATAAATAAAATACCATCATTATAAAATCATATAATGATGGCGATATGTATCATAATAGATTAACTGAAATCAGTTTAAAAAAATATTATTTCTTTTATACAATTACAAACTAGCCACTCACAGAAACGGACAAGCAAGTTCCCAAGCATCCGGCGTCTAATATCTAATTACAAATATTGAAACTCTTTCGTTATGTAAAGAAGGTTATTACCTTTCATCGTGGTCAGGTGGTTATTCTAAAATATTCCCATTCTAGAATGAAACTGATGACTACTCTAAATTTCGCTTTTTTTGGGGAGTAGCTAATAGCTGTTTTAAATTTTTTTTAATAATCTACCTTTCGGGAGATCTAAGTTGCGATATAATTCTAAATCAAGTTTTAAGTGCGGTTCACAATTACTTTAAAACTGAGGCTGATAATTAATCAAACCTGCTTTATAGTGTTTAGGTGACCTCCCTCCAAAGATTATTATCATGATAGGCTATGCGCTTTCAATAACAATATTATAAATATCTTTTAAAACTGACAAATATATTTAATAATGTTTACTATTTTATTAATGATTTTTTTTATTTGTGCGATTCAAAAATTAAACCAAGATGAATTAGTTTTAGATTTTCGATTTAATTCTTCTAATTCTTCTAATTGTTCAAATAATTTTTTTTGTGTATTGGATAAATTTTGTGGTGTATAAATTTTAACAATAACATAATGATCACCTATACTAAATGGAGAATTAACATAAGGAACTCCTTTGTTTTTTAATCTAAATTTAGTATCAGTTTGTGTACCAGCAGGAATTTTTAATTGAACATTACCATGAATAGTGTCGACATTAATAATTGTGCCCAAAGCTGCTTGATAAAAATTAATTAATATTGAAGAAAAAATATCATTGCCTTTACGTTGAAAAGTTTTATGAGGTTGAACATTAATATCGACATACAAATCACCATTAGGCGCTCCTGAAGGGCCTTGATGACCTTGATTCGGGGATTTTAATCTCATACCACTTTCCACGCCTGCAGGTATATTTAAAGTTACCTTATGTTCACTTTTAACCATACCTACACCTTTACAAAATTTACATTCTGCTAAAATAATTTTTTTATTACCGCCACATTCAGGACATATTTGTTTCGAAACACTTACAAACCAACCTTGTTGGGTATAAGAAATATAACCATTTCCTTTACAAACATTACAAATTCGAATGTCATTTTTAGTTTTAGCTCCTGTACCATCGCATTTTTCACAATTTTCTTTAACATTGAATGTAACAGTTTTTTGAGTACCTAAAACAGATTCCATAAAGCTAATAGTTAATTTTATATGATGATCTTCACCTTTAATATCTTCTTGATGGCGATTGCTTTTTCTACGTCCAAAAAAACTTGAAAACAAATCTTCAAATTCTTCAAAATTAGCACTTTGAAAACCTTGAAAATCACTATTAAAACCTTGATTGTTAAAATTATGACCCATTTGATCATATTGAGCTCGTTTGTTGGTATTACTTAATACATCAAAAGCTTCTTGTACTTCTTTAAATTTAGTATCAGCATTAGCTTCTTTACAAACATCAGGATGATATTTTTTCGAAAGACGTCGATAAGCTTTTTTAATATCATCCAATTTAGCATCACGTGATAATTCTAAAACTTCATAATAGTCTTTTTTTTGTTTCAAAATAAAACTCCTCGTTGTAATAAGATAAATAAAAATTAATAAATAAACCAAAAAAAGTTATTAATATCTTTTTTTGGCTTTTTATTAGATTTATTATTTTTTTATCTTATTTTTTATCTTCAAACTCGGCATCTACTACTTTATCTTCTGTTTTAGCAGTTTCTTGAGTAGTATCTTGATTTTGATTTTCTTTATTATTTTGTTGTTGCGCTTTTTGATAAGCCTTTACAGCAAGTTGTTGTGAAGCTTTTTCTAAAATACTTAATTTTTCTTTAATAGAATCGTAATCATCACCTTTTAAAGTTTGTTCTAAATCTTGAATCTTAGCTTCGATATCATTTTTTTCTTGCTCTTCTATCGAATCTTTTAAAGATTCTAAAGTTTGGCGTGTTTGGAAAATAAAATTATCAGCATCATTACGTAAAACAATACGTTCTTTTTGAATTTTGTCTGTTTCTGCATTTTTTTCAGCATCTTTTATCATTTTTTGAATTTCTTCTTCGCTTAAACCGCTGCCCCCTGAAACAGTAATACTGTGTTTTCTATTAGTACCTAAATCTTTAGCTGACACAGAAACAATACCATTTACATCGATATCAAAAGTAACTTCGATTTGAGGAACACCCTTTGGAGCAGGCGGAATACCTGTTAATTGAAAACTACCCAATAACTGATTATCTTTAGCTAATGCTCTTTCTCCTTGTAACACATTGATATCAACAGAAGATTGATTAGCTACTGCAGTTGAAAAAATTTGAGATTTGGAAGTTGGAATAGTAGTATTGCGATCAATTAATTTAGTAAATATCCCGCCTAAAGTTTCAATCCCTAAGGATAAAGGAGTTACATCTAATAAAACAATATCTTGAACATCACCTCTTAAAATTCCCCCTTGAATAGCTGCCCCTAAAGCAACAGCTTCATCAGGATTAACACTTTTATTTAATTTTTTATTGCCTAATTCTCTAGTAACTAATTCTTGAATAGCCGGAATTCTTGTTGAACCACCTACCAAAATAACTTGATCAATTTGTGATACTTGCAATTTTGCATCTTTCAAAACTTGTCTCAAAGGAGTTATACAACGATCTACTAAATTTTTAGTGATTTCATTAAATTTAGTTCTAGTCAAAGTATATTCTAAATGCAAAGGAGTTTGATCAGCAGCCATAGAAATAAAAGGAAGAGATATAACCGTAGATACAACATTACTTAACTCTTTTTTAGCCATTTCAGCAGCTTCTCTTAAACGTTGTAAAGCAGTTAAATCTTTGTTTTTTTTCAAATCAATTCCATGCTCTTCGCGGAAAATTCTAATTAAAAATTCTACAATAGCATCATCAAAATTATCACCACCTAATACATTATCACCTGCAGTAGCTAAAACTTGAAAATTACCTTCTGCAATATTCAAAATAGAAACATCAAAAGTACCTCCACCCAAATCGAATACTAAAATATTTTGTTCTTTTTGAGTATTTTTATCTAATCCGTAAGATAAAGCTGCTGCTGTAGGTTCATTAATAATCCTTTTAACATCTAATCCAGCAATTTTACCAGCATCTTTAGTAGCTTGTCTTTGAGCATCATTAAAATAAGCAGGTACTGTAATAACAGCTTCTGTTACAGTCATACCTAAATAATCTTCAGCTTGTTTTTTTAAATTTTGTAAAATAATAGCACTAATTTCTTGAGGAGTATATTTTTTACCATTATACTCTTTATAATAACCTTTTTTACCCATTTCTCTTTTGATTGAAAGAATAGTATTAGGATTAGTCACCATCTGTCGTTTAGCAGCTTTACCAACGATTATTTCATCACCTTTAAAAGCCACCACAGAAGGCGTAGTTCTATCCCCTTCTGAATTAGTAATTACTTTTGGTTGTCCATTTTCCATGCAAGCAACACAAGAATTTGTAGTACCTAAATCTATTCCAATAATTGGACTTGAATTTGTATTTTTTTTAGTCATTATTTTTATCACTCCATTCATTTACTTTTACCATAGCTGGTTTTATAACTAAATCTTTATATAAAAAACCTTTTTGTAAAACTAAAACATTTATACCATTAGGTTGTTTTAAATCTGATATTTTTTCCAAAGCATAATGAAAATTTGGATCAAATTTAACACCCAAAGCTTTAATTTCTTCTACACCTTCTTTTTGTAAAATATCCTTAACTTGTTTATGAATCATTTTAAAACCCAATAAAAAAGATTTAACAGAGTCATCTACTTTAGGCATTTCTAAAACCTTTTCGAATTGTTCTAAAGGAATTAAAATATTTTTAATAAAATCTGTTAAAGCATATTTAATTTCTCTATTCGTTTGAATAGTAATACGCTTTTTAAAATTATCAAAATCAGCTAAATATTTCAAATTATCATTGGTTCTTTGCTGATGTGCTTCCTGCAGATCTCTTTTCAGATTAACATTTTCTGCTTTTAAATCATTTAATTGTTTTTTTAACATTTGAAAATCATTTTCATTAGGTATAAATTTATTAGATTCAATGTCTGAAATAGAATTTTTATTATCACTTTGATCCCCACAATTCAATGTTGAAGTTTCTGCTTTATTGGAATTAATATCTGAAGATGTATTATCTTCGAAAGATGAGTGATCAGAAGAAACTTTTTTTGATTGAACTTTTTTTTCCTTACAAGAACAATTATTTTCATCTATGTTTTTTTCATGTTGTTTACAATTATTAGGGTTTTGTTTTGAACATTCTTCAAAATTCATAAATTCTTGAATTAAACTCCTTTTATTATTTACAAATTTAATATTTTATTGTTAATAATACTTTAATAAATTATTTGCAAATTTCTTCCAATTTATCAGGAATCAAATTTGTTTTACTGTAAAAAGTTTGAGATAAATTTACAGACAAATATTCTAACAGCGGAATTACTTCTGGATAAGCCATAGTCATAGGACCTAAAACCGCAATAAACATTTTTTGATCTGGAAATTTTTTAATTTCACAGGGAATAGAGATAATAGCAAACTTATGACAAGATACCCAACGTATTCGATTATTAAATTTAAAAATGTATTTATGAGCATCAAATAACATTTCATTTAATTTATTAGTATCTAAAATATGTAAAATCTCTTTCATTGTATTGCTATCGGCCCAACTAAAATTGTTAATTAAATTATTAATACCATAAATATGGGAATTGTTTGTATTAAAGTTATAAAAAATTTCTATTAGAATATTAACTAATTTATCAAATAATTGTGCATTACAAAAATCATTTTCAATATTTTTTTCTTGCAAAATTTTAATAGCTTCACACAAATATTTATCTAATAATGTATTATTTATAGCTAAAATAATACTTTTAACGTTTTGAAAATCAAAATTATTGCAAGGTTCTAAAAAAATACTCTGATAACGAATTTGACCATAATTAGTTATTATTAAAACAATAGCTTGTTCAGGGCTTAATAAAACTAAATCAATCTTGGCTACCTTATGAGTTGTTAAAGCATTAGGAAAAGCTAAAATTACAAGATAACGAGTAACATTTCCTAACAAGGTTAATGCTTCTCTCACGATAGTTTCTTTATTAAAATTTTTATTCTTAAAGATATTCTCAAATAAAGAAATTTGCTGAAAAATATCATGATTTCTAGTTATTAAATGATTAAAATAAAAAACATATCCTTTTAAAGAAGGAATTCTACCGCTAGATGCATGAGTTTTGCATAAATAACCTTTTTTTTCTAATTGAGCCATATCATAACGAATAGTAGCACTAGAATATTTTAAATAAGATAAACGCGACAAAAATTTCGAGCTAATAGGTTGTTGATGTTCTGAATGATGTTCAATAATTGCTTTTAAAATTAATCTTTCTCTATTCGAAATCAATTTTTAAAATCCTTTGAAAAAATATAATTTTTGTCATCATCATAATTTTATCTTCTATTCTTTATATAAAAATTTCTTACCTTAATTTAATAGATTTAAATTTATCTTTGTCATAATATTATTATCATATTTACTATTTGGCTTATTTACTAATCATTATCAAATAAAATTTTATTCCCAAAATAATAATAAAACACATCTATAATCAATTGAATATTGAAACATATTCACCACATTTACATCATATAAAATAAAAATTTCCGAAATAAATTTAATTTTTTTAAATATAACTAAAATAATTTTAATAATTTATTTTATTTTAAATTTAACTTTTTTTCAACAACTCTATCTGATTTAAACAAATTTAGCACTCACGAATCATGACTGCTGGAATTATTGTAACTAATAAAATACCATCTTGTCAAGTATTTATCGATTAAAAAAATTTTTTACATAAAAACTATAAATAATTTAGCACTCAATTACCATGACTGCTAAATTTATTCTATTACTTTTTAAACATTATGTCAAGTCTCTAATAATAACATTTTATTAATTTTTTTATTATATAATATTAGATGTACTTGTAAAATCGCGTCAAAAGAAAATATTTATTTTAAATTCATTAGCGGATTTGAAATCAAATCATCATTTTTAAATATCAATCTAAGAAAAGGTTTAATTAAAAAATTAAATAAAATGAATATCCTTCGCATTATTAAAAAAAATTATTTATTACTATTAGTTTATTTTTTTATATTAATAACTTTTATATTCTATTATTTTAATTATAAAAAAATATTAACGTCGAATGTTAACATATCAATTAAATACGATAATTATAATGAAAATATCATAGACGAAGAAAATAAAAATAAATACCAAATTGTTGAAGGAATACAACAAAAATTACAAAAAATTTTCGACAATCAACAACCAACAAATAATAATCTTTTTCCAAAAATAAAAAAATATAATTTTCATAAAGGCGAAACAGTTTATGGATTTACTTTAGATATTAATGACAATATAAAACCTTTTCAAGAAGGAATTATAAGTGAAGAATATGATCAAAACCAATCAAATACTTTATCTATCTCTATTAAAGGAAAAAATAATAAAATTTTTTTCAATAAAAGAGGTGAATTTATTGGAATTTCATTTCCTCAACAGTCGCATAAAATGGAAATTAATTATATTATTACTTCGAATTATATTTATAATTTTTGTGAACGAATGTATAAAAAATTTAATAATAATATTAAAGACAAAAAAATCCATAATGAATATGAAAGTGATCATGAATCAATATCTAGTTTTTCAGATAGTTCTGAAAGTTTAACAGACGAAGATGATGATAGCGATTTTGAAAATTTAAAATCTCCTCAAGATAAAATAAAAAAACAATATTTAATACCTATGGAACTAAATTCTAATCAAATCGAAAATAACCCGAAAATACAATTATTAATTAAGTTAAACAAAGAAGGTAAATTTAATGGATTAATGCAGCAAATAAATAATCAATATATAGATGTATCTAAAAAATTCTTAAATACTTTTGCTTTATCTTTTATAGATGAATCTTTTTTTGAACAATCTGAAAAATTAAAACCTTCTGATATTATTCAAGAAGATATATCAAAAATTATAGAAAATATATCAAAAATCACTTTCTCAATCGAATTTTCTAGATATTTAGGATCAGGATTTATTTATGCAGCAGAAAAATCTGAAAAATCTTCTTATTATAAATATAAATACTACATCATTACAAATTCTCATGTTTTAGAACCAGGGAAAAATTCTAAAATCAAAGTTTATAATCCTTATTTTAATTCATATAAAGATGCCAAAATTTTTACTTTTATTTCTAATAACGAAGGTTTTGATGATATCGGAATATTAACTTTTCAAGATAATAATGCAACTAAATTCAAAGAAATTGAAGAAATTCTAAAAACAGCTTTCCCGGAACCGCATTCATTTATAAAACCAGAAATTCAACAAATAGTTTATAGTATGGGATCTCAAGAATCATTTGCATTAGAAAAATTTTTATCAAGCTTAACGAACATAAAAAATACACAATCAATAAAAAGGAATTTATTAAAAAGAGGAGATATTACTAAATTAAATGAAGCTTTTATTGATTTTAATATAGAAATAGATAATGGAAATAGCGGAGGACCTGTTTTTAACCAAAAAGGACAAATTATTGGTATGAACCGTAATACTATTAATAATCCTGCAACAACAGACAAGTTTTCTCAAGCTATTAATATTTTGCATATCCAAAAAAGATTAGAAGAAATTTTTTCTCAACATAAACAAAATCCTAAAAATATAGGAATAATAACCGATTTAACAAGCGAAAACCATAAAAATTATTTAATGCGAAAACTTAATAGTTTTAAAAAAAATTTTAATAATCTTAAAATCGAACACAATGATGAAGCGCCAATGATCGCATTTTCTATGGACGAATTAACCGTTTTAACTCATAAAGATCCGATTACATTACCATTATTAAAAAATAAGGAAAATAAATCTAAAATAATATTAAAAATCAAATTAGTTTATACTTATAATCAACAACAAATATTATTCATAGACCCGCAAAAAGAATATATGGAATTATACGCTCGTATTGATTCTCAAGATAAATCCAAAATTAATCTAAAAATAATCATAAAAAATAAAAATCATAAAGTAATAAATTTTATCGAACATTCTTTAGAAAGTCATCGTCGTTCAGCAAATAAAGACAGTTCTTTTGTATCTCTAAAATTTATTGATTCAAACAAGCCCTCCGTGCATACAACAAAACAAAAAATTATGGATTCTTTAATTGTTTGGCATCAAGATCATCACATAAAAGGTAATGGAATAATTTTTAGCAAAGAAAAAACACAAGATAATCAATATCTGTATCATGTTTTATCTACCTATGAAGACAATTATGAAAATAATTTAATCAGCTTAAATAACTTATTATATAAACGAATTTTTAACGATCAAAATGAAATTATTATATATGATTCCGAACAAGAAATTTATAAATTTGAACAAGGAACAATAAATAATATATTTCCAAACGAAAACAATATTATTTTAATTACCTTTAAATCATCAGAAAACTACCCTGTAGTTCCATTTAAAAAAACTTCAGATCTTAAAGTAGGAGAAGATATTTACTATCTAATAAATGGAGATAGTGATGATCATAACCCTCAAATGTTCAAAAGTCAAATTAGTAGCATAATTGAAAATAAAAATAGCACCTTTGTATTTGATTCTGTGTTCAATTTAAAAGAAAAAATTAAAGATATAAATTTTATATGTTTCGATCATAAAGGAAATTTTATAGGTATTAATTTTTTTAATAACTCAAATGTTGATATTCCCTCAAACTTTATACAAGCAACGTTAATATCTAATAATAATTTAAGAGAATTATTAATCACAAGTAACCTTAAAGAGAATTTAAACATCTTAATTTCTGTAATTTTTATATTTTTAGTAATGATAATAATCTCTATAAAACTAAATCCCATAATCAATAATATTTAATATAAATTTAACTAATATATTATTAATAAATATTTTATCTATTTCATATTTAATTATTTCATAATTTAAAGTCTAGAATTAATAATATTAGTTACTTCATGATTAATTTGCGATGATTTTTTATCTTTATAATATGAATAAGAAATATAGGGATGTATTAATAATTCTACTTTTTTAAGTCTAAACCAACATTTACCAGGCATACGATAAATACCTTTACAAGTAATCGGTAAAATATCAGCTTGGTTTTGAATAGCAATTTTATAAGCACCATCCAAAGAGGAATTAATCTGATCAGAAGTAGAATTAATAATGCCACCTTCTGGAAAAACCAAAACAGCCAATTTTTCTTTAATTATTTCTTTAGCTTTTTCCAAAGATTTTAAATTATCTCTATTATTACCTCTATTAATCTTAATGCAATGAGTAGCATCAAAACAAAATCTTAAAAACCAACCATACCAAAAATTATTATAAAGTTCATCTTTAGGAGTAAAAGTAAGAGGACGAGGGAATATAGAAGCTATTATAAAAGGATCAAAATTACTTTTATGATTAGTATAAATAACTAAACGATTATTAAAAGGAATCAAATTATAATTATAAACCGACACTTTAATGCGAAAAAAACCCATAATTAATTTCGAAAAACTTCGAACTATTTTTAAATGATAAACGTTATTAATAGATTTTTGTTTAGCATATCCTAAACTAATAAATAATAATAGAAAAGCTATTAACCAAGATATTAAAATAGCTAAAACAAAACCAACAAAAATACCAATGATTTTACTTGTAAAAATAAAAATAAAATAATACCAAAAAACTAAAAAAGTTATTAAAAAAATAAAACTAAACATATATTTGTTGCCTCCTGCATTCAAAAATATAAAAATTAGCGCAAATAACTATTACTAACGGAACGTTTAATATAAACAATGTAATAAAAAATATAATTATTAAATAAACAAAATATACATTTATGTTATATAACAATTTAAAATGATTAAATAAATAACGAATCAATTTCCAATAATTTTTTTAAAAAAGTTATTTTCATTATTTAATAATATTAAAAACGAATAGAATAATAAAAAATAAACTTACTTATTTAAATCTTGATTATAAATTTTTTATTTATTATTTTTGAATAATCAATAACAATAATCAAAAGAAAAGAAAATTTTATTATGATATTCTAACAATAAACATTAAAATGTTTATTTATAAGAAAATTAAATATTTAATCATTTTTTATTTTGTTACATGAATTTTATTATTTTTATTTGGTCGGATTAATAGTTTTTTTATTAATTTATATTTTTGTTTTTATAATAATTCTTGTTCATTTTTTGTTAATAAGAAGAACTTTTAATTTAAAGAAAATAAATAAAATATTTTAGAAATTTATTATTTGTAATTTACATATATTTTTAAATTAATTAAAATAAATTTTACTTTCAAAAAAAATAAATAATTTCATATTTGTAATTATATATTTCATAAAAAAATTAATAAAAAAACATTAAAATTTATAAAAAATAATTAAATTGATAAAAATATAATGAAAAAATCAATTTTATCTATATTCAAAACCAAATCTAAGAATAAATTTAAATTAACTTATAAAAAATTAATGAAATGATTTTAAATTAAATTTAATCATAATTACTTAATTTAAAATATAACACAAAAATTATCAATTATTTAAAATTTTACACAAACAAAAATAAAAAAATTTAAAATCTTATATCCGTATATTTTTGTTTTCCGGTAATAAAAAATAATTTTCAATCAAAACCAATTATAAAAAATCTATGTTAATATTAAAAGAATAAAAATTAGAGAATAATAACATCATTAATGCAAAAGATAAACAACATACAAACATAGCTGCCCAAAAAGTTAAAAAAAAGCTAACAAAACTTCCCAATATTTTTCCAATAATTCCGGATCGCATACCAATAAAAAAGTGCCAAACAATAAAAAAATATATTATAAAAATAATACTAAAAATTGTCATAAAAAACAAACCCCTTTTAAATAACAAATAAATTACAAAAAATCAACAAAAATAAATATCATTTATTAAATAAAAATTAGTAATATAGTTTTTTTTATTATAAAAATTATTAAAATAATTCTTGTTATAAAAAACTTAAAAAAATTATTTAATTTTTTTTAAAATAAGTGGCAAAAATTAATTCTTCTATAACTGTGTATTCTTTTAAAATATATTTGCATAAATTTAAATAAGGGAAATAAATATTTCCGACAAAACGACGTAAAATATAAGTTAAATATAAAACATCAACATAAGGCAAAGCTAATTGATAAATTTGTCTACCTCCAATAACAATAATTGATTTAGATGTTTTACGAATATCTTGTAAGAAAATTTTAACATCATTAACTTTTTGAATAGAAATATCATCTCGATAATATTTAGCCGGAATATCAAGAGAAGTAGTGGCCAAATAAATTGATTTAAAAGGGAATTTTTTATTTTTATAATAATAACATAAAGATTGATATGTTCTTAAACCTACTAATATCACTTGATCATTAACTTTTTTTTTAAAAAAAGCTAAATCTTGAGGATAATGCCAAGGTAATTTTTCACCATCGCCAATCAAAAAATTACCATCTACAGCTGCTATTAAACTAATCATACTGCTATTTCTCCTTTTAAAGTGTCGTATGCATCATAATTATGCAAATGAATATCTTTAATAGTAAAATCTTCAATACAATTAATATTATTGTTCAAAGTGATATAAGGTAATGATTTAGGAGAACGTTTTAATTGAATTTTAATTTGAGGAATATGATTAAGATAAATATGAGCATCTCCTAAATTATAAATTAATTCATAAGCTTGCAAATTAGTGATATGAGCAATCAAACACAGTAATAAACTATAACTACTAATATTAAATGGAATTCCTAAAAAGACATCGGCGCTTCTTTGAAAAACTTGCAAAGATAATTTATTTCCTACTACATAAAACTGCATTAATATATGACAAGGAGGTAAAATCATTTTAGATATTTCAGGAGGATTCCAAGCGGAAATAATTAAACGACGAGAATTTGGATTAAATTTAATATCATGAATCAATTGTTTTAATTGATCAATTCCCGAAAAATCACGCCATTGTTTTCCATAAATGGGACCAAGATTTCCATGTTTTTTAGCAAAATGTTCATCTTTTTTAATTTTCTCGATAAATTCCGATAAAGTTTCATTTTTAAAAAATAAAGAATTCCGATATCGTTCATAAGGCCATTCGTTCCAAATATTTACTTTATTTTGTACCAAATAACGTATATTAGTATCACCTTTAATAAACCATAATAATTCATGTATCACTAGATTAAAATTAATTTTTTTTGTCGTTAATAAAGGAAATCCTTGGGTCAAATTAAAACGCATATGATAACCAAAAATACTTTTAGTTAAAACTTTAGTACGATTCTCACGTATATTACCATATTTTAAAATAGTACGACATAAATTTAAATATTTTTCCATATTAAAAACAATTTTAACCCTTTACTAAAAATCACAATTTTTATAACTTAAATATTTTATGATTTTATATTAAAAAAATTATTTATAAAATAATAAAATATTTATTTATACAAACTTATTTATATAAAATTAATGGCGGAGGAAGAGGGATTCGAACCCTCGCATCTAATAAGATCTACACGCTTTCCAAGCGTGCCCCTTTAACCAGACTTGGGTATTCCTCCGAAACAATCACCTTTATTAATTGCAAATTTTTTAAAAAAAATATAAATAGATTTATTGACATTTCCATATCGGGATTTGTCTTTATGATATTTAGAGTACAATTAATAAATAATTTAGAAATCTTTATTTGGTTACTCTAATATTTTTAATCATTTACTAATAATGAAACTTTCAAATTATCAATTTTGGGTTTTATCTCTCTAATTATATTTTTATCCCCTAAGTTTCCCAATTCCAAATTTCTTTTTAACTCTAGCGATTGACATGTGATGTTTCCTCGCTAGGAGTCTTTAAAAACTTTATTTTACTAGATAATTAAGATAAGTTAATTATCCAAAAATTATTAGCTAAACAAAAGTAGCAGGAGATCTTCCCTCTAACGATTTTTTATAGGTTTAAATTATTCCTAATTATCCTTTTTTGTTAACTAATGTTTAGTTATATTAAATTACTTTACCTTCCCAGATATCAGTATTTTTTTTATATTCCTTAATTTTATGCATCAGCATTGAAATTTAGATTTTTTTACATTAAGGAGATTTTTTTTGGTGGTTTGTTAATTACTGTTGACGGCATTAGTTTTCACTACGTAAGATAAAAACTTGGTTTTTTTATATGCCAGAATAATCTGAGATTTGTCTTTGTTGATAATCCATTTAAGATTTGTTACAGATATTAAATAACTTGGTTTTTATTGTCTTGAATGTATAATATAAGAAAACATTGGATGAGAAGAGGGAATAATAGATTTTTTTTAAGATAAGTTTGATAACAATGATGCGCAGATACCCTTCTTTTTATTATTAATATATTGTTTTGAGGATTTTATCCTTTTTGATTTATATTTTCATCATCCTTAACAGTATATCATGATTGATGGATTCAAAATACCTTTTGATGTCAATTTCAATGATGATATAATCAATCCCTTTTAATTATCGTAGAACGATTTTTAATAATATAATAATAAGATTTTTTGATTAAGAAATCGAAACTACATTTTTAAAAATTAATTTAATATCTAACTTAATTACTTAGGCTAAAGCGATTTTTTTAATAATTCGATCTTTTTGTGCTTTTTGTTAGTTAATAAACTACCCCATACCAAATTAATTTATTATCAATATCCTTTATACTCGATTAAAGTAGATTAATAATTAGATTTTACCATTACATTATCCTTATTATTTATCAGGCTGTTTCGATTTATCGCTTAAAACCATTTAGTGATAATATTATTTTGAATAACTGACTTAATCGAAACCCACTTTTGAGAAATGTTTTAATCCAATATCGTTTCCTTTAAAGAATTTTTTTGCCCTTTCGATTTTTATCAGCACTGATTATTGGCGAGATAACACAATATTTAGGATTCTTTAGCGCTTATAAAAGGATTAAAAGATTAGTCATTTACTTTAATTAGCTGAATTATTTTTATCCAAAATAAAAGACATAACATCTCGAGCAATAGTTAATTCTTCATTAGTAGGAATAATTAAAATAGGAATAATAGATTTTTTGCTAGCAATATTTCTCAATTTAGGGCCATTTTCATTTAGTGTTGGTTCTAAAAAAATATTTAAAACTGCTAATTTTGAAATAATTTCGGATCTAAAAAAAATGGAATTTTCGCCAACACCTGCTGTAAATACTAGAGCATCAATACCTTCTAATGTTACGTAATAACTGGCAATGTAATCAACAATTTTCTTAATTTGAATCTCTAAAGCTAATTTAGCTTTCGCATTACCCTCTAACATAGCTTTTTCTAAATCTCTACAATCATTCGAAATTCCCGAAATACCTAATAAACCAGATTTATTATTTAAATCATCAATCACTTCTTGAGATGTTTTATTTTCATAACTAGAAATTAAAGCAACAATAGCAGGATCTATGTCTCCACTGCGTGTACCCATCGGAACACCAGCTAATGGTGTTACTCCCATAGAAGTATCTACTGATTCTCCTTTGTCATTAACAGCAGTAATAGAGACCCCATTTCCAGCATGGCAGATAATTAATTTTAAATTAGATTTTGCTAAAAAACGTTGTGCTTCTTGAACAATAAAACGACAAGAAGTGCCATGGGCACCATATTTACGAATTTTATATTTTTTATACCATTCATAAGGCACTGCATATAAAAAATTAGAAGTTTTAATAGTTTGATGAAAACTAGTATCAAAAACACCTACATGAAGAGCTTTGGGTAAAACTTGTTTAAACAAACGAGCACCCAAAATATTAACAGGATTATGTAAAGGGGCTAAATTATTTAAACTTTCCAATTTATCAAGATTTTCATCTGTTAAAATAATAGAATTTGGAAATAATTCGCCACCTTGCACAATACGATAACCAATTCCCTTAATTTCAGTAATTTCTTTAATAATTGATAATTCAATTAATTTTTTCAATAATAATTCAATAGCTAATTTATGATCAGTAATAGCTATATTTTGTTTATAAATGCGATCTAAAGTTTTAATAGTAAACATAGAATTAACATTGCCGATTCGCTCGAATAAACCACTACATAACATTGTTTCTGTAACCATATTAATTAATTGAAATTTCAAAGATGAACTACCAGAATTTACAGACATAATTTTCATAAAAAACCTCCACTTTTATTGAAATTGATATAAATAAAAAAATAAAAAGCTATTTATAAATAAAAATAATAAGCAAATAATAAATACATAATATATTATCAGAAATCCAAATTATTATTAATCCATTAAATTATATTTTTCATTTGAATAAATAAAATTTATCATAATGTTATATGGATAGAACGTTTGCGTTTAAATATCAGGATGTAACTTCCTGATATCTATTACAAACAGCCCCCATCTAAACCGGACAAGCAAGTTTCCAAGCATCCGGCTTGCCATAATTTATCCTCTTTTGAACACTAAATAGACTTTAGTTGCAATAAATTACTGACTTCTTTTGCCCTATAAAGGCCGTTAACCTTCATCTTGGGAGGGCGATTAACTTAATTATTCCAAATTAAGTTTTACTCCTCCGACTACTAAAAAGTCGCTTTATCCTTGAGCCTAATGACTTTTATTTCATTATTAGTTAATTTAATAACTAGCTTTTAGGATTCTCCAAGTTACTCTAAATATCGACCTTAATCCGTTAGGAGAAGTGACCATTTTGATAATGGTGAGATTCCAGGTTTTTAACTGATAAACTATCCAATCCTAATGCTATATCGGATAGATTCTGGACTGCTCGGTTATTACAGTAGCTTGTTGAAACAGGTTAAATTACATCTTCTTAGCTTCTTAGGCCATTTCAGGCTTATCCATAGGATTATTAGGTGGCGGAATCTTTTTGACTAACTACTTCTTCGTCGCAACCCGCTTTTAAGAACTGCTGTAATTCACTATTCTTTCGTTTAATGAACCATTCTTATCCTTTCAGTGTTTATCTGCACTGGTTATTGGTTAGATAACGCGATATTTAGGCCTCTTTGGCGCCCATCGATAAATGTTAATATACGGATAGATTATCGGCGTTTCTTTGATAAGATTTGTTTTTTTATCAAATATTACCAATAGCCCCCGTCCAAACGGTGCAAGCAAGTTTCCAAGCACACCGCTTTCCATAATTAATAAATTACTTTCTTCTTTCGCCCTATAAAAGTTGTTACCTCTCTTCTTGGCAAGACGATTAACTAGATTATTCCACATCTAGGTTTACTCTTACGACTACTAAAAAGATTCTTTATCCTTGACTATCAGGGCTTCTATTTCCTGATTTGTAAATTAAATTACTTAGTTTTAGGATTCTCCAAGTTACTCTAAATTTCTACCTTAATTCTTTAGGGGAAGTATCCTCGTTAAGAGGCTGATTCCAGGTTTCTTTATATGATAAACTACTCAATACAGAATTAGATATTAGTAGACTCTGGACTATCCGTTTAAGCAACTTCCGGAACAGGTCTTATCATTACATCATTTTTCCTTCTTAGACCATTTCAGGCTTCTCCATGGAATTATTAGGTGGCGGAGTCTTCTTGACTAATTTGCTTTCGTCGCAACCCGCTTTTATGGTCTGCTGTAATCCGGCATTCTTTCGTTTGACTGACCGACCATATCCTTTCAGGGGTTTATCGGCCCTGGCTATTGGTTAGATAGCACGAAATTTAGGCTTCTTTTGGCGCCCAATTCTATTAAGTTATGTGTTTTATTCAAAGCACATTCTTTAGCTGCTTTCGAACATATAAAACATAATCGAGGTTTTGGTGGATAAAACAAATTTCGGGAAACATTTTCATGTTTTAAATTAATAATATCTAAATCAACTAAACGAAAACAAATATGAGTTTTTTCTAAAATTAAAAAATTTTTTTTAATTTCTATTAATTTGGGCATTTCTGCAGTAATTAAAACTATATTAACATAAAAACCAGCTTTATCAAATAATATTCTAAAATCATTAGAACCCAAACATATTTGTGTTTTTTTTAAAAAAGGTATTATAATTTTTTTCATAAATAAATTAAAAAATTCAAAATATAAAGGTTTAAGCTTAATTATTCCTGGAATATTTAAATTAATAGTTAGAAGACCTTTTTGATAATAATTTAACATTTTAAGTTGTAATATATATCTTTCTTCTTTGGCTTTTAAATATTGCTCTATCATTTTATAAAACATAATAATTATATAAACCTAAATATTATAACCAAAATTAAAATAAACATATATTCTTTATTTTACTTTATAAACGGTATCAATTAAAGTACCATCACGATACTCAATCAAGGCAATAACACGATTAGTATCATAATTAATTGGTAATGGTTTGCCCACAATACTATAAGCCAAGTCGCGTAATTCACAAATATCTTTAACAACTATTCCGGCTGACTTTAACCACATAAGTAAATCAGTTCTTATCGGATTTACAGCAATACCTAAATCAGTTACCAAAACATCAATAGTATTCCCTGGAGTAACTATTGTTTGTACACGATCTACTACAGAAGAAATTCGTCCTCGAATTAAAGGAGCAGCTACAATAGCAATTTTACTACCGTATGCTACATCACTATGACCACCAGAAGCTCCACGTAAATAGCCATCATTTCCTGTAATGACATTACAATTAAAATTAACATCTATTTCTAAAACACTTAAAATACCAAAATCTAATTTATTGACAGCACAACCTTTAATGAAAGGATTAGCATAAAAAGAAGCTGACATTTCTAAATGATTAGGATTGTTTTTTAAAGAATTAACCGCTTCTAAATCAAAAGACTGCACATCTAATAATGTATTAACTAACCCTTCCTTTAATAAGTCTACTTCCAATTTAATAATTCCTCCTAAAAAAACAGAAGCTTTTATTTGCTTACGCCTCATTTCATCAGATAAAATTACTAAAGATGCTTGAGAAGCCCCACCAGTTCCTGTTTGAAAAGAAAAACCATTTTTAAAATAAGGTGTGTTTTTAATAACTTTAACAATGTTTTCAGCAATAACAATTTCTTTAGGATTAAATTTCGAATGAATTTCTCCTGAAGAAATTTTTTTATTATCTCCAATCACTTCTACTTTAACAACATAATCAACATAAATTTGCGGAATAGAAATAGGATTATTAGGATAAGAAACTAAAGTGTCTGTGATAATAATAGTTTTATCAGCATACTGCGCATCTACAATAGCATAACCTAAAGATCCTACGCAAGAATCACCTATAACACCATTAGCATTACCCATTTCATCACTACTTGAAGCAGCTAAAAAAGCAACATTAATATAAGATTGTTCCGTAGTAATAGACCGTGCTCTACCACCATGAGATCTAATGATAACAGGTTTCGTTAAAAGACCTTCAGAAATAGCATTACCTAATTCTCCCCTTATAGCTGAACCTTCTAAAGCAGTTACAATACCATCTTTAATATATTCGATAAAACAATCATGAGACTTTGTAAAAGAAGAAGCTAAAACAGTTAAATTTTTAATATTTAATTTCTTGATAGCTTCCATAACTTGTTGAAAAGTTTTATCGCCGTGCCTAAAAGCATGATGAAACGAAATAGTCATACCATCCTTTAAACCACTTTTAACAATAGCTTCTTCTAAAGAATTTAACACTTTATTATTTAAAAAATTATATTGATTATTTTTGATTTTGGTCACGGTACCAACACTATTATCATCATTTTTACATTCATAAATCCCATTATTATGATTATCTATTTTTTTTGAATTTTTCTTAAATTGTTCTATCATTGAATTATTCCTTTTTTTATTAATTAACAATTTGAAAATTACTTAATTTTATTAAATATTTTTTAATCGAAAAACTATCGAAATAATTTTTTTATAATTTGATAACATTATATTTTATTAATATAATACTTTTTAATAACATTGATTTATATCATAAAAAACAAAAAAATCGTAAATATTAAACTAATAATATCTCTCGCCAAATGTTATAACTCGTTCAAAATTGATTTACTATAACATATGGAATCTTTTATTATTTTGAGTTTATTATTAATACAAAAAATACCAAATAATTGTTATTAATCTTCTATGCTAGGATTCGTAATATTAGCTTTTTGTAAAATATTTTCTGCATATTTTATAACTGGTTTATCAATCATTTTGCCATCAATAGCAAATACACCTTGGTTTTGTGAACGATATTTTTTATATAAAGTTAAAATTTTTAAAGCTTCTTGGATTTCTTTATCGCTAGGTTGAAAAATTCGATTAAGAATAGGCAATTGATCTGGATGTATAGCGGATTTACCATTGAAACCCATTTCTTTTACTAAAATAGCTTCTTTTTCTAATCCTTCTAAATCGGAAACATTATCATAAATACAATCAATAGCATCAATATCAACAGATCTAGCTGCATGCAATATCATTTGGCGAGCAAAAAACAATTCATGACGATTAATAGTTTTAGTAGCTTGCAAATTTAACATGTAATCTACACCGCCCAAAGCAATCCCTACTACTCGCGAAGAAGATGACGCTATTTCGAGCGCATTTAAAACTCCTTTAGCACTTTCTATAGCGCAAAAAATAACAATTTTAGAAGGTTTGTTATATTTAGCTTCAATATTTTCAATATCTTTAATAACTCTTAAAACTTCTAATTTTGATTCAACCTTCGGTAAACGAATAGCATCTAATTTTTCATTAGTTACCATAGCTTCTAAATCTCTCTGATAAAAAGGAGTATCAAAGGCATTAATTCGTACCATAGTTTCAATATTAAACCTATGATAATCCAAAAAACTAATCATATTTCTAGTTAATTCGCGTGCAGCATCTTTTTCTTCAATAGCAATAGCATCCTCTAAATCAAATATCACACTATCTACCTGATAAGAAATAACATCTTTAAATAAAGCAGGATTATTACCAGGTATAAATAGCATGGTTTTTCTATTTTTTTTCATTTTTAGCCTCGATATTATTTTTGTATTTAAAATTAAAAAATTTAATAATAGTAAATTAAATCAGGTTCTAGCACGTTCTAAAGCCACTAAAATACGTGATTTTAAAACAATTTCTAAAGCTCCTTGATCTTGGATTAATAATTTACAACTAGTGACATTATTTTCTTTTAAAATTTCAAGAGTTAAAGTGCGCATTTGTTCTCCGAATTGTTTTTCAAAAGGTGATTGAATGATAATTTGTATAATATCAGATAAATTAGGTTCTATAGTTATTAAACAATCACTAGAATTAAGAGAACCACAAAAGGCTCTTTTTATAATAGGTTTTAATTTATTATTATTTATCATTTTGTAATCCTCTTTTTTTAATCACTTTTTGCACTATATCAACATATTTAAAAGCTAAATTAGCTATTTTAGATTCATCTACTATATCAACATCGCGATCGCTACCTAATTCACCTGTAATACCAACCGCTAATGCACCTGCTTCAAAATAATCTAAAATATTTGATAAATTAATACCCCCCGTTGCCAAAATAGGCCAATTAGGAAAAGGATCTCTGATTAAAGATAAAGCTTTAGCTGTAAATGCAATACTTGGATACAATTTCAATAAAGAAGCACCTTTTTGAATAGCTAAATACATTTCATTAACAGTCATAACTCCGGGAACATATAAAATATCATTTTCGATAGACCAATTTAAAATTTCTTCATTATAAACCGGAGAAACCAAATATTGCGCTCCCGATTCTAAAGCTGTTTTAGCTTCGTGTAATGTTAATACGGTACCAGCTCCAATCATTGCTTTTGGATATTGCAAACTAATTTCTTTAATTAAAGAAAAAGCCTGAGGAATAGTTAAAGTAATCTCGGCAAAACGAAAACCATTTTCTAATGTATTTTTTAAAATTTTATAAGCGTTATTTTTAGTTTTCGTACGGACAATCACGCTTAAAGGATTTTGCTTTAAATAATAAATTTTTTTTTGAATATTTTGCACTTAACACACTCCATTTTTATTAATTTTAGTTAATAAATATATTTTGAAACTAAAAAGTCAATATTAATAAATATTATTCAACCGATTTACACAAAATAAAAAATAAGTTACAACAGATAAATCAGCACAACCTCCTGGAGAAATTTTATTGTTTACATAGTAATTATTTTTAGACAAAATAGCTTTTTGAAAAGTTATAAAACCCATATTTTCTAAAATATTTAACCATGATAAAGCTTTTTTTTGTATTTTTTTAAAAAATGAAAAACCAATTTTATTAATTAAAG
>NZ_JAHBAJ020000008.1:0-28578 GCF_018390775.2 Sesame phyllody phytoplasma
CAAAATATAAATATTGATAGATTCTGGACCGTTCGCTTAAGCAACTTCCGAACAGGTTGGTTTATTACATCAATTTTCCTTCTTAGGCCATTTCAGGCTTCTCCGTGGAATTATTCGGTGGCGGAATCTTCTTGACTAATTTGCTTTCGTCGCAATCCGCTTTTATGGTCTGCTGTAATCCGTCATTCTTTCGTTTGACTGACCGACCATATCCTTTCAGGGTTTATCGTCCCTGGTTATTGGTTAGATAGCACGAAATTTAGGCCTCTTTGGCGCCCTATTTTCAAACCTACTAATTCACCATTATTAAAAATTTTTTTTCGTAAAGCATTTCTAAAACTGTCAAATAATTCTTGATCAATCGAAAATGATGATTTTTCAGAAATAAATTTTTTTAAATCATCATTATATTTATTATTAGAAGAAAGTTTATTGTCAGAAAATAATTTAATTTCATTAGATTGTTGTTGTTTTTGAGAATTAGCATAAATGGCAAATAACATTCCACCAATTAACAACAAATTAAATATGGATACAATAATTCTATAATTAAAAATTTTTTTAATATTCATATAAAATATTTTTATATTCCTTAACTAAATGGACTTATTATAAAACAAAAAAATAAATAATCGAGATAAAATTTTTTAAAATTTATCTCGATTAATTTTACCAAATAAAAAACAATAACTCTACAATAATTAAATGAACATTTAAAATAATAAGTTTACAAAATAATAATTATCTATTTATTATTATTTTTTCATATTATTTTATTATTAAATTAAACTAAAATTAAACTACTATAAAGTTGATTATAAATTTGACTCATTTGATTGTTACTAAATCCGAATTTCATTAATTTTAAAGAAAAACTCAAATCTTTTCTAATATCTTCTGCTAACATGGATAAAACATTATGATCTGATAAATAAGATTCAATAATCATTTTTCTTTGTTCAGGAGTAAAAAATTTATCTGGCTCTTCATCAAAAAACACAACAAAATCATGCTCATTAAGCTCCATTAATTTATACCATTCAATTTTTTGACCTTTTAAAACTGCTCGGATATATTCATGAAAAAATCGATTTTTAAATTCAAAATAAAAAGCTAGTTGTTCCCAAGTAAATCCAAATTTTTTCAATAACTGAAAACTATTAGGATTTTGTCTAATATATTCTTTTAAAAGCATTCTAACATTATAATCAGCTAAATAAGAGTTAATAATCAATTTTTTTTGTTTAGAAGTTAAAAATTTATCAGAATCTTCAGTAAAAAATACCGTTAAATCTTTAATATTTAAATCTTTTGGATTTATATATAAAATTTTTTTCCCTTTTAAAACCTTATTAATATATATTGCAAAATTTTTATTTTCAAATTCAAAATAAAAAGATAATTGTTCCCAAGTAAATCCAAATTTTATCAATTGTGAAAAAAGATCATGATTCTCTTTGATACATTCTTTTAAATCTAATCGAATATCATAATTTTTCAAATAAGATTTAATAATTCTATTTCTTTGTTCTTTAGTAAAAAATTTATCTGGTTCTGCTTTGAAAAATACCATTAAATCCCGACTATGAATAGTACCTAATTCACGCCATACAATATTTTGACCGTTTAAAATCTTTTGAATATATTTATGAAAATTTGGATTTATAAATTCAAAATAAAAAGCTAGTTGTTCCCAAGTAAATCCAAATTCGATTAATTGTGAAAAACGAATAGGGGTATTAGTGATATAATCTTTTAAAAGCATTCTGATATTATGATCAGCTAAATAAGAGTTAATAATCGCTTTTCTTTGTTCAGCATTAAAAAATTTATCCGGTTCTTCTTGAAAAAATGAAAATAAATCTTCAGAATTTAAATTATTCCAAGTAACTGGTTGACATTGCAAAACCTTTTCAATATATTGATAAAAGTGTGGATCATTAAAATATCTTCGACGAAAAGCCGAAAGTTTATTATTTGTTCCAATATCCTCTATTTTTTCTTGTTGAGATACTGAAGAGTCTTCTATATTATCAATTGAATCAAATTCTTGTTCTGAAACATCATTAGATTGAACATTTTCTTGTTCATCCGCATTAAAATTATCATTTTCTTGAAAATTTTGAGCATTTATTTCGTGATTTTCTTGTGAAAATGGTTCTTCTATAATCGGTTGATCTTGAAATTGCTTGTCACTTAATACAAAAGCATCATCTCGCTGAATATTAGGATCTGATTTTTGCACCTGTTGTTGACCTGCAGAACGTTGTTTTTGATCTTTTTTACCATCTTTACGAACATTTGAATTTCTGTTATTAGTATTCGTACTTACAACATATTGATCATTATTGTCATTATTGTCATTATTTATATTATCATAATTAACAACAATAACTCCTATTAAAAAAATACTACTAGTAATGCAAAAAACCATCACAAGGTAAGAAATATTTTCCCATAACTTATTCATGAAAATTCTATATTAATCCTTTTCTGTTTTCGAATAAAAAATAATAAATAAATGATGATAATAACTAAATGTATCTTAATCAATATCAAATACAATCGAGAAATTACTTAAATTATTTTTAAACGAACATAAAACATAAAATAATTAATAAAAAAATAAATAAATTTCATAAATCTTAAAGAATGTAAAAATAAATCTTAAATTAAAAATAAATTTTTCATAAAAAATTAAAATTTATTTAATCAAACAAAAATTAACTAGATATAACCGGAGCGAACAACTAAAATTATTCCAAAATCCCATTTAAAAATATTAAAAATAATAATAAATTTATTTAAAATAAAACCAATACACTGATTACAAATATCTAAATTTTGTCGATTAAATTTTATCATTATATATCTGTGCTTCCTATTTGAATTAAAATATTATAATCAAATAATTCAATTTACAACCAAAGATAATAATTACAAAAATTAAATTTAAATAATAAGATAAAATATTAACTAAAATCAACAAAAATTATATATTAACCAAATATATCGATAATTATAAATTCTAAATCATAATTAACAAACCGAAATCAAATTAAATTAATTTATTAAATAATAAATTTACTCTAGTGCCCAATTGATTAGGTAAAACAATAACATGTTTATCTTTTAATTGAAATTTATCAAAAACTTTATCATTTATAAACTCTTGACGATAATTAGGACCTTTCATCACAATAAAACTACCTTTAACATTTAATAATGGATAAATTAAATTTAAAATAACGTTTAATTTTCCTAAAGCTCTAGTTATAAGATAATCATATCGAAAATTATGTTTTTCTACTTTTTGATGATAAATATAAACATTTTGCAAAGATAATTCTTTAACTAAAAAATTTAAAAAAATAGTTTTTTTATATGAAGATTCAATTAAAAATAAATTTAAATGAGGAAATAAAATTTTTAAAGGGATTCCTGGAAAACCTGCTCCTGTACCTATATCACACAAAGAATTAATTTGATCAAAACGAACTAAAGAAGAAACCAACAAAGAATCATAAAAATGTTTAATATATATTAAATCTGGTTCTAATATTGAAGTTAAATTCATTTTATTATTGAAATGCCGCAAACAAACAGAATATTTATCAAATTGCATCATTTGTAATTGGTTTAATTTGAATTTATTTTGTAACTCGAATTTATACATGAGAATCACTATACTTTTGCAAATAAATTAATAAAATATTAATATCAACAGGATTAACTCCAGAAATACGTGAAGCTTGAGCTATATTAAAGGGTTTAATCTTCGTTAATTTTTCTTTAGCTTCTTGAGATAGGTTTTTAATAATTTTATAATCAATATTATTAGGTATAACTTTTTCTTCTAAATGAGAATTTTTTTTAACTTCTTTTTCTGATTTTAAAATATAATCTTCATATTTAATTTGAATACCCACTTGTTCTAAAACATCAACAGAATATTGAGATTCAAAAAAATTATTTAAAATATCTTCTTTTAAATCAGATCTTTTTAATAACTGATATAAACTAATACGACGAGAATCAGAATTAATGTTAAATTTATATAAACTATCCGCATCCAAATAAAAATTATGTAACTTTTCTTTTAAATAATTGATTTGCATTTGCTTGTTTTTTAACCAATCAAAAGTTTTATGATCAATCAATCCAAATTTAAAACCATAAGGCATTAACCTTAAATCTGCATTATCATGCCGTAATAATAAACGGAATTCAGCTCTAGAAGTTAATAAACGATATGGTTCATACGTTCCCTTATTAATTAAATCATCAATTAAAACACCAATATAAGCTTCATTTCGTTTTAATATAAAAGGAGATTTATTTTGTAGTTTTAAAGCGGCATTAATTCCTGCAATTAATCCTTGACAAGCGGCTTCTTCATAACCACTAGTACCATTAATTTGACCAGCCAAAAATAAATTTTTAATTTTTTTACTTTCTAAAGTATGAAAAAGTTGATTAGGATTAAAAGCATCATATTCAATAGCATAAGCATATTTAATAATTTTTGCTTTTGAAAAAGCTGGAATAGTTTTTAAAATTTTTTCTTGTACTTCGGAAGGCATACTCATAGAAAGTCCTTGTAAATACATCTCATCAGATAACAAACTTTCAGGCTCAATGAATAATTGATGTCTATTTTTATCATAAAATCGTACTATTTTATCTTCTATAGAAGGACAATAACGAGGACCAGAGCTACAAACATAACCACTATACATAGCTGATTTATGTAAATTTTGACGAATTAATTGATGAGTATTTTCATTAGTATGCGTTAAAAAACATAATTTCTGTACACCTAAATTATCAATAACTGGAGGAGAACTAAAAGTTTGTAAAACTTTATCACCTGATTGTTCAACAGTTTGAGTATAATCTATAGTATCTTTATGAACTCTCGGCGGAGTGCCTGTTTTCAAGCGAATAACTTCCATTCCAAATTTTATTAATTGTTTACTTATGTTATAAGTAGTAGGAGCTTTATTAGGACCCGAATTGATAACTTGAGAACCTATTAAAATTTTACTTGTTAAATAAGTTCCTGTAGTTAAGATAACGATATCACTATAGATAACTTCACCATTAGTTAATTTTACTCCCTTAACACATAAGTCATTTTCTGGAATAATTAAATGTTCTACTAAAGCCTCCATTAAAGTTAAGTTAAGGGTTTTTTTAAGCGTTTCTAAAATAAACATAGGATATTTAATTTTATCTATTTGGGCTCTTAAACTCCTTACAGCTGGCCCTTTAGAAGTATTAAGCATTTTCATTTGAATTTGACAAATATCAGCAGCTTTACCCATGATACCACCTAAAGCATCAATTTCTCTAACAACAACACCTTTAGCCGGGCCACCTATAGAAGGATTACAAGGTAAAGATGCTATTTGTTGTAAATTGCCAGTGATTAATAAAGTTTTATGCGATTGTTTTGCTAAAGCTAAAGCAGCTTCTACACCGGCATGACCACCACCGACTACAATACTTTGGTAATATTTCATTTCCAGCATACCTTTCTGAAATAATTGTCATTTTTTAAATTAAATCTCTAATAAAAATAATAAATTTCTTTATTTTTTGTTTTTATTTGATATAAAATTTAAATATTCTTGATGTTCTAATAAAATTTTTTCCGTTTTTTCTTTACCTAGTAATATTTCAACATTATTTTTAAATTCTTGTAATAATTTTTGTTTCTTCTTCAAGAAAAGATTATTTTGATATTTAATCAAACAAAAAGAGAAAGTTAAAAATAATAAAAAAAACAAAAATATTAAAAATAATTTTAAATTACCTAAAAATAAAGATAATTTAAAACATACAATAGTATTAATTATATAAAATAAAAATCCGCATAACATATAAAAGTATCTACTTAATAGAATAGAATTATAAGTTTTTAAAGAAGAAAAAATATATTTAATAAAAAAAATATTAACCTTAGGTTGATATAAAATATCAAATTTTTGATAATAAGATTTATCTATAAAAACTCGATAAACATTATCTTTTAAAGTCCAAACGACGTATTGATTTAATTTAATAAAACTATCCTGATATTCATTTTGATTCAAATCATAAAATTGAATTTTAACCTTTTTTTGATCAAATTCATATAAATCTTCATAAAAAGGATCACCTTTTACAGAATCAAAAACTAAAGGCAAAAGTTGAAATTTATTTTTGTCCCACAAATTAAAACTCAAATTATTAAACCTATTCCTATTTTTTTTATTAAAAATTAAATTATCTTTATATATAAATTATATAACAATTTTTCTTAAAAATCACCATCCACATGCAATAAAATTTATGACTGCTTCAATTAAGACCTGATCAAATTCATTTTAATTAACATTGAATGGTGATTTTTAAAAAAAATTATTAAATTATAATTAAAATAAAAACCATTACGCCAATTATTATACATCAAAAAAATCAATTATAAGACTGTTTGTATCTTAAATTAGCAAAAAATTTTCTCAAAATATTCTGACTTTCTGATTCAAAAATAAATAATTTAACAAATTTTTCATGATATTTTAAATTATTGTAAGTATACAAAAAATTATTATAAAAATTAAAATTAATATTAGAAGCACTATAATAAATTTTATTAACCCGAGATTGAATTAAAGCTCCGAAACACATCATACAAGGCTCTAAAGTAACATAAATATTTACCATATTCATTCGATAACTTCTTAATTGGCGATTAACTTCTATAAGAACTAAAAATTCTGCATGACTAAAAAATAATTGACTATTTTCTGTATTATTATGAGCTCTAGCTACAATTTTATCATCTATTACCGCAACAGCACCTACAGGAACTTCTCCCTTTTCAAAAGCTTTTTTAGCTTCAATAAAAGCTTCTTGCATAAACCAAAAATGTTTTTTTTTCATAACCACATTCAAACTTAAAATAAATATTATTATAAAAATAAATTAAAACTTATGACATTTACGACAACAAGGTTCATGATAATCTTTACCGCCTACTAAAATTACTGGTTCTTCTTCATGTGCAAACTTATCTTTTAAATTAGAATAAATTCTTTGAGTACGAGATGCTTTTTTACCACAAATAAAACAATAAGATCTATATTTAGTAACTCTATCAGCAATAGATAACAAATATGGCATAGAACCAAATGGTCTACCACGAAAATCTAATTCTAAACCAGCTACAATAATACGTATACCTTTATAGGATAAATCATTAATAATTTTTTCAATTTCAGAATCTAAAAATTGAGCTTCATCAATAATGATAACATCAACCCCAGGTTTTATAAAATTAAAAATTTCTTTACTTTGATGAATTAAAATAGCAGGAACTGTTTCTAAATTATGATTAATTAACTCGCTTTTACATGAATAACGATTATCAATAAATGGTTTAAAAACTAAAATTTGTAATTGCAAAGTTTTTAAAAAATTAATGCGTTTAATTAATTCAGTTGTTTTACCTGAAAACATCGGACCACAAATAACTTCAACAAAACCTTCTTCATCTACCACCATCATTATAAAGATAACCTTTCTATGCAAATCAATATCAATTAATTTGATTTTTCATCTTTTTTAACTGAGGATTTTCCATAACGTTTATAAAATTTATCAATTCTACCAGCCACTGTTACAAAAGATTGAGAATTAGTATAAAAAGAATGACAATTAGAACAAGTTTCAATTTTGATCTTTTGCACAGTAGTCCCTATTTTATGTTTTTTATGACAAGTAGCACAAGAAACTTCGATTTCATAAAAATTGGGATGTTGAATATTCTTTTTCATAAATTAAATCCTTTCCAAATAAATAAATAATATTTTTTTACAAGTTAAATATAAATAATATCAATAATTAAAATTTTCCAAAAATATTTACTAATACATTTTAACATATTAAAGAGATTTAATTAAAAAATAAAAAATTAAATTAAAATTTAATAAAATCAAATACTATAATCATTTTTAATGATATAAAGGAAATTTAATAATTAATAATAAAACTTCTTTCTTTATTTGATCGAGAATCATATCATTTTTATAATTTTGTAAAGCATAATTTATCATATCAGCTACTTTAATAAATTCAGCTTCTTTAAAACCTCTAGTAGTCATAGCAGCAGTACCTAATCTAATCCCCGAAGGATAAAAACCTTTATTTTTATCAAAAGGAATAAAATTTTTATTAACTATAATATTAACTTTTTGTAAAACGTCTGCAACAATTTTACCATTTAAATTTGAATTATTATAAGTAACATCAATCATTAACAAATGATTTTCTGTAGTGCCACTAATTACACGATAACCTAAAAAAGATAAACGTTTAGCTAAAGCAAAAGCATTCTTAACTACTTGTTTTTGATATAATATAAAATCATCTTTTAAAGCTTCTTGGAAGGCAACTGCTTTAGCAGCAATAGTATGCATTAAAGGTCCCCCTTGTGTTCCTGGAAAAATACCTTTACTAATTTTATTATGAATTTCTAAATTATTAGTTAAAATAATCCCTCCTCTAGGACCTCTAAGGGTTTTATGCGTGGTAGAAGTAACTACATCAGCTTTAGCCATTAAAGGACAAGGATGCAAATTGCTTACTATTAATCCAGCTATATGAGCAATATCCGCCATTAAATAAGCATTAACTTTATTAGCTATTTGACGAAACTTCACAAAATCAATCTTTCTGGAATAAGAAGAAGCTCCAGCTATTATTAATTTAGGTTTTATTTGGTAAGCTATTTTAAGAACATTATCATAATCAATAATTTCTGTTTTTGGGGAAACATTATAACCAAAAGAACGAAAAAAAATACCAGAAAAACTTAAAACAGAACCATGAGTCAAATGACCTCCCGCATCCAAAGACATACCTAAAATAACATCATTTGGTTTTAATAAAGCTTGTAAAACAGCCATATTAGCTTGAGTTCCCGAATGAGGTTGAACATTAACATACCTAGCATTAAACAATTTCTGAGCCCTTAAAATAGCTATTTTTTCAATTTCGTCAACATAATAACAACCATTATAATACCTTTTATTAGGATAACCTTCTGCATATTTATTTGTTAATACACTTCCTTGAGCTTCTAAAACAGATGGAGATGTAAAATTTTCAGAAGCAATTAACGTTAAACACTCTTCTTGTCTTTTTTTTTCTTTTAAAATTAAATCATATATAAGAGTGTCGTTTTTTTTCAAATAATTCATATTAAACCATCATCGCTATTTTATTTTTCAACATTTAAAATTAATGATTTAGCTTTGGCCAACAACAGGAAATACTAAATAAAGCATACTGTTATCTTCTTCACTGCAAATAACAAAAGATGTAGCAAAACTATCAAAAATAATTTTGAATTCTTTTACGGTAAATACCTTCAGAATATCTTCTAAATGTTGAACATTTAAAAAAGTTTCCACATTTTCATTAGCAAAAACCTCAATAGCATTTAATTGTTCTGAAGCTTGACCAATTTCATCGCTATTAGCCGAAATTTCTATAATATTATCTAATCGAATATATAGTCTAATAATATTAGAAAAAATATTTTCCTCTTTGGTAAGTACTAAAGAAACTCTTTCTAAAGTTTTCAAACAATCTAATCTATTCATTTTTACAAAAAACGGAAAAGAACTAACTTTAATAATAGGCCAAGCGGGATATTTACCTTCTAAAAGAGTCGTTTGAAATAATAAATTATCACAACGTAAAATCATTTTTTGTTGATTAATTGATATATGCACTAACTCATCTTTTTGATACTCTAATAATTTATATAATTCCTCCAAATTTTTATAAGAAACAGTGATATTGAAATCAAAATAATTCAAATCTAATGATATTTCTTTTTGTGCAATTCTAAAAGTATCTGTCGCCAAAACTCTTAAAAGAGAATTTTCATAAATAAAATTAACTCCCATAAGGGTTTTTTGTTGTTTATCACGAGAAGCAGCAACATTAACCTCCTTAATAATTTTCTTTAAAATTTCATTTTTAATAGCAAAAAATTTATCAGATTGAAAATCAAAACTAACAGGAGGGAAAAGTTGTAAATCAATTACTTTTAATTTATATTCAGAATTTTTAGAATTAATAAATAATAAATAATCTTCGACAAGAGTCATTTCTAAAGAACAAGAATCAATTTTTTTTATAATATCTACTAAATGTTTACCTATAATAACTAAAGAACCATTTTGCTTAACAACCAAATCAGTATCCTTAATTTGTAATTGAATATTTTTATTATAATCCATAGCTTCTAAATAACAAACATTATCTAAAGCTTTAATTTTTATATAATGAAAAATAGGAAAAAGAGTTTTAGGTGGAAGTATTTTATAAATTTGTAATAAAGAATGTAATAAAACTTCCTTTGTAATTTCAAAATGCATAATTATTCGAATTAACCCTCCAAAGTAAGATTATCATTATTTAACTTTACCATTATCTTCTGAATATTTTGTTCTAAATTTTGATCAACTTTAATTTTATTTTTTATTCTGCGATAAGATTTCGAAATAGTTGAATAATGTCTCTTATTAAATAAAAATCCCACCATTTCATTAGAAATTTTATTTCTCTCTTTGATCAAATAAATAGCTATGTCGCGAGGCAAAGAATATTGAGGATCTCTAGAATGACCATTTAAATCACTAACTTTAATATTAAAAGATCTGCTAACAACTTTCTGTATTTTTCTAATATCAGTTTCTTCGGGAGAAATATTATTTTTATTTTTTAATAAAGGTTCTAAAGCGATTAATGAATTAGTTAAATTCATTTCTAATCCATAAATTTGAGTATAATTAAGTAAACGTAACAAAACTCCTTCTAATTCACGAATATTATCTCCAAAATGAGAAGAAATAAAATTCAATACCTCCATACTTAATTTATTCCTTAAATTACTTGGCATTGCTAACAATTTTTTCTGAATAATAGCTAAACAATGTTGATGATCAGGTTTCTTAATATCCCCTATTAATCCTGATTGAAAACGATTTGTTAATCTTCCCATAATTTTTTTTAACTGGGTTACAGGTTTATCGCTAGTAATAACTATTTGTTTTCGTTGAGAATTCAAATGATCAAAAAGTTTAAAAAATTCTATTTGTGTATATTTAGCATTTTCCATCATTTGAATATCATCTATTAATAAAACATCTAAATTTCGATATTTATTATGAAATTCTTCCATTTTATCTTGCTTTAATTTCGAAGTAAATTCTTCCATAAATCCTTCGGCTTTAACATACAAAATTTTTTTATGAGGATCTTTTTTAATCATAAAATTACCTATAGCATGCATTAAATGAGTTTTTCCCAAGCCAACATCTCCAAAAATATATAAAGGATTTGCTCGTAATAATACTTCTTCATTAGCGGTTTTTTTAGCAATTCTAAAAGTAAAATCATTACTTTCCCCTGTAACAAAATTATCAAAATTATACTTAGATTCTAAACCAGAATAATAATCATCATCTTTATAATCTAATTCAAATTCCTTTAAATCATAAGAGTGATCGACATGTAATAAATCCACATTATTATCCGAATCAGTTGTTTTTATAGGATTATTAGCGGTATTTTTATCGGAATTAGATAATAAATCCTCATCAGACAAAAATTTAAAAAATATGTCGGCATCAGAATATTTTTTAGAGATTTCATTAATTAAATCTAAATAATTCATCAAAATAATTTTAGTTTTAATAAAATCACTAACCAAAATAAAAATAGTATTTTTTTCTATTTTATAAGGATTTTTCATATTAATAAAATTAGCTTTAAAAACTTCTGGGCTGCACCTTAAAGACAATTCTTCTACCACTTTATCTAAAACTTGTCTTACCGACAATGCCATAATCATTTTCTCCTTAGGAAAATATTTTTTTTATCTCAAAAAAATAATTAAATAGAACATGCTTCGCATTCGGATAATTTTAATTTTCGGGTTCTAGTATAATAAAGAGTTTTTATACCTTTATGATGAGCATATAAATAAATTTTTTGCAATTCCCTAGTATTCATATCAGAATTAATACACAACTCTAAAGAAATACCTTGATCTATATGTTTTTGAGCAACCGCTATAACATTTATTAATTTAAATTTATCTATTTGATAAGCAGTTTGGTACATAAAAGAAACATCAGATAAGTAAGGCGCTGGAAAATAAGTTTTAGAATTACCATAAGTTCTTTCTTCTACTAATTGTTTAATAGGTGTTAAAGAAGAAGTAGTAGACATAACGTAACCAATAGAACCATTAGGAGCTATAGCCAATCTATGTGAATTCCATAAACCATATTTAATTACACTTTTACGTAATTCCTGCCAATCTTTGTCAGTAGGTAATTCAATATCTTTAAAAATATCTTTAATTTTCGGAAATGTAGGCAGAATAGCTTTCCTATTTGTAAAATATTCACCACTAGCATACGTTGATAATTCAAACTGAAAAAATTTTTTACCTGTTTTTTTTGCTTTTAAATTAGAGTGTAATAAAGAATAGTAATTAACAGCATTAAAAAAAACATCAATTAATTCCAAATTTTCATCACTTCCGAATTCTATCATATTTTCCGCTAAAAAACTATGATGACCCATCATACCAAAGCCAACACTTCTATTTAATCTATTAGCCTTGCATACACCCGGAACATAATGGATATTGCTTTTTTCAGAAACCGAATTCATTAATTCCATAGCTAAAAAAACAGTCTCTTTAATATTTTTATTTTTAATCATATTACCCATATGACCAGAAGATAAATTACAAGAAATATCCATACCTATGATATCTTTATCTCGTTGATCATAAGGTGCATAATGAGAAGTTAAAGAAGGTTGTAAAATTTCTGTACACAAATTTGAAAATTTAATTTTTCCGCTAGAAGTATTTTGTTTATTAGCATTATCACAAAACATAATATATGGATATCCTGATTCACCTTGTAATTGAGCAATCATTTCTAATAAATTTCTAGGATTTATAAATTTCTTATCAATATCAGAATCATTAACCAAAATATCATACCATTTATCCATATCAACGCTAACATCTGCAAAATTCATTTTATATTTTTTATAAATGCTATGGGGATAAAATAAAGCCATCATTTTATTATTTTTAGCTAAAGAAATCATTTTATCAGAAACTACAACACCTAAAGATAAAGTCTTTAATCTAACATCGTCATCTGCATTTAATTTTTTGGAGTTTAAAAAATCTAAAATATCAGCATGATGAGCGCTTAAATAAATAGCAACAGCTCCTAACCTATGACCCATTTGATCTGCATAACGAGAAACATAATCTAAAATTTTAGCTACTCCAATAACTCCTTTGCATGCATTAGCAATTCCTTTAATAGATTCTCCTTTAGCTCTTAAATTAGATAAATTAATTGAAACGCCGCCACCTATCTTAGATAATTGCATAGTAAATTCTATAATACGAGATATGTCGTTCAAAGAATCTCCAGCTTCTAAAAGAAAACAAGAAACAAATTCCCCTCTTTTTTTAAGTCCACTATTCAATAAAGTAGGAGTAGCTGGAGTAAAATTTTGTCTAATTAAATTACTAATTAATTTTTTAGCCAATTCAAAATCTCCAGAAGCATGATACAAAGCATTAATAACTAAACGATCTTCATAAGTTTCTAAATAATTTTTTTTATCTCGCGTTTTTAAAGAATAATCTTTATAAAATTTATAAGCACTCATAAAAGAATTAAAATTAAAATTATAATCATATGCTATTTTATAAATTTCTTTAATTTGACTATAAGAATACAATTTTAAAAATTCTTCCTCATAATATTCATTATTAATTAAAAATTTCAATTTATCCGATAAACTTTCAAATCTTTTTAATTTAGGTTTAATTTCTTCAGATAAATAACTATCTAAAGCCTCTAAATCTTTATTAAGATCTTTAATATTACCTTCTTCGTCTATAATTTGATTATTTAAAATAATCCAATGAGGAATTGAAGTATCATTGCAAAATTTATTTTTATCATTAACAAAATTTTTATACTTATCATCTAAACTACAATTAACTCCCATATTAACTCCTGATTTATTATAATTTTTCAGCCATTTATTTAATTTTTTAATATCTTCTGTAAAACCTCTACCTTCGAACTTCATAATCAAAGGAATACCGAAATCTTTAGAAGCGACATCACCGGCTTTAGCATAATTAGAACCATAATTTTTATTACCAGAGGAAGCTACACCTATAACTAAATGAGAATATTTAATTAAAAAATCCCTAGCTTCTTGAGATAATTCTCCGAAACCAACCGTTTTAATTATTAAAATAATTTCCTCATTATTATTAACAAATTCTGATATATGTTCACTAGGATAATCTAATTTTTTGACAAAATCATAAATATTACCGTGTTTTAATCCATCATAAACAATCTTCAAAATAATCACCCATATCAACTTAATTCCCAATTTTAATTATTATCATTTTTTTAATAATTCTATTATATAACATAAACAATTCTATTAAACTAAAACAAATAATTATAAAAACAATACATAAATATAATTTATGACAAAAAAATAAACTTATTTTAATTAAATAAAAATTCAATAAAATAAAAAAAACAAACTCAGAAAATTAATTATAAAATTAATTATGTTTTTTAAAATATTTCTCAAAATTAAATAAATAATTTTAAAAAAAATAACCAATAACTAAACACTAATTATTATTATATAAAAATTTTTCAATTCATATAATATTAAAATATTTTTTTATATATAAATTAATTTATATATAAACATAAATGATAACCATTTATTGATATTAAATTATTTTTATTTTATATAAATAATTTTAATTTTTTTTAATTATTTTATTTAATTTTTTTAATTATTTTAAATTTATTAAAATATTATAATTATAATTTTTTTTATTATTTAAATAATTTAAAATTATAAATTTAATTTATATAAATTTTATATATAAATATAATTAAGATTATATTATTTTAATATTATTTAATAATATATAATCATATATCTTTATTATTATTTAATGCATTTGAATAAAAATATTAAATATAATAGATTAAAAATATAGTATTAATCTTATATTTTTGTATTTTAAACACATAACTTATTCACATTTTTAACCTACTTATTCACATTTTTAACCTACTTATTCACATTTTTAACCTACTTATTCACATTTTAATATAAAAAATAACCTACTTATTCACAACTTATTCACATTTTTATTTTAGATTTCAAATATTTTTATTAAAAATCAACTATTTTTATTAAAAAATAAATTTTATAAAAATAAAAAAATCTAAAAATAATAAAAATTTATTATTTATTAAGACTTATTCAAGTTACTTATTCAAAAAAAATATTTTTTTTTTTTAATCAAAAATATTGTAAAATACATTTTTTTTTATTTTATATATAAAACTTATTCACATTTTTTTTAAAGTTTTTTTGTTTTTTTATTTATATAAATAAAATTCATAAAAATATATTTTTGTTAATATTTTTTTAAATAAAAATTATATAAAAAAAACTAATTTTTTTTAGTGAACAATAATTATATAATTTTATATATTCTTTAAATTAAATACTTTTAATTTATATAAATTTAATTAACAATTGAATAAAAATTAAAAAAATATTAAATTTTATTATTTAAAAATTTTTTTTTTAATTATATAATTTAAAATAAAGAAATAGTTAAAAAATCATTTACATTAAATTTATATTAAAAAATGATTTTTTCATGTTTTTTAAACATTAGAAAGGTTTTTTATTAAAAACATAGTTAATAATTATGATTGAAAATTCTATAAATTCACAATATAAACAAGTGAATTTCATTATTTTAAATATTAAAAATAAATTTATTTTTAAATTACTATTATGTTTGATAATATTTACAATTTTTTCTGATATATATATTATTATTTTTTATAAAAATACTGTTTTTGACATAAAAGAAATTTTTAAAAAAATAATTTCTCATTATAGATTTTTTACTAACCAAATGATTTTATCTATTTTTTATACTTTATGTACTTTTTTGATAGAAATAAAAAATAAAAAAAAACAAAAAATTTTTATTTTAATAACATTAGTTAATTCTTTATTAACTTTTTGTGTTTATAATATGATACTTGCTCCAATTTGGACAACGTACAATGATTTTAGTATTTTTTTTAATTATTTTAAAAAAAATGTTATTTTTGATATAAATTTTTTTAAAAATATTTATGAAAGTCATTTTTTAAGTATTATTCAACACACTATCGTTCCTTTAAATTTTTTTATAATTTTTATTTACTTGAAAATATCAAAAATAAAAACCAAAGAAATTTTTTTATCTTTTATTCATCCTGTTATTTATTTATTTTTATATTTTTTATTTTTATTAGACCCTTTTAAAACTTTTTTTGGTGTTAAATGTATATTTAATCAATGTTGGTTCCCTTATGCTAATATTCAATGTGATTATCCTTTTCATGAAAATAAAATTTTCGGAGAACCTATTTTTGGGATAAGTTATTTTCATGGAAAATTAGCAGTTTTTATTAGAGAATTTGTTTTATTTTTATTATTTTCTATATTTTTTTATATTATTTTTAAAATTAAAAATAAATCGGTTAAAAAAGGATTTTAATTTATGATTAGTCAATCTTTGGCAAAAAATAAAATTATTATTACTGGTATAAAACCTAGCGGAGATTTGACTTTAGGTAATTGGCTTGGAATTATTCAACCTTTAGTATTGTTGCAAAAGAAATTTGCTGAACAATATGAATTTTATTTTTTTATTGCTGATTTGCATGCTTTAACAACTTTTGATAAAAAATTTGATTTGAAACAAATAATACGTAATATGGCAGCTATTTTGTTATCTTCTGGTTTATCATTATCTAAAACAACTTTTTTTCTTCAATCGGATGTTTTTGCTCATACTTATTTAAGTTATATTTTAGAATGTAATACTTATTTAGGAGAATTGAACAGAATGATTCAATTTAAAGAAAAAAAGAAAAAAAATTCATCTAATGTAAGAGTTTCTCTTTTAACCTATCCTATTTTAATGGCATCCGATATTTTACTTTATGATGCTGATATTGTTGTAGTAGGTAAAGATCAAAAACAACATTTGGAATTAACTCGTGATTTAGCTATTCGTTTTAATTCTTTTTATGGTGATATTTTTAAAATTCCAGAATTTTTAAAAATAGGCTATACTATTAATTCTTTAACTCATCCTGATAAGAAAATGAGTAAAAGTTTTTTTTTGGATAAAGAAAAAGATAAAGGTTGTATTTTTTTGTTAGAAGATCTAAATAACATTAGAACAAAAATTATGCAAGCGGTAACAGATGATATAGGTGAAATAAAATATAATCCCGAAAAACAACCCGGAATTTCTAATTTATTAAAAATTTATGCCGGTTTAAATGGTATTGAAATTTCTCAAGCAGAGAGTTTGTTTGTTAATTATTCTTATAAAGAATTTAAAATAAAATTAGCATCTTTAATTTTGGAAAAAATTAAAATTATTCAAGATAATTTTAAAAATTTGATTAATAATGAAATTTTAGAAAAGACTTTTGCTAATGGCGCTTTAAAAGCTAATGAAATATCTCGACAAAAAATTAATAAAATTAGAAAAATTTTAGGAATTAAATATTCTATTTAATATTTTTTCAAATTATAAATGTTTATATATTTTTAAATGTTTAAAAAATATTTTTTAAAAATAAATAGAAATATTTTTTTGGATTTTCTTCATATTATGATATAATCTACACATATAAATACATTTTTTTTATCAATTGTTATAAAAAATTTTGAATTTTTTATTTATTTTATTTTTTTATTAACGATAATTTATTATAAATTAATTAGAAAAGGTTATTTTTTTGTGTTTAAAAAAAAAGAAAATACCATCAATCTTTCCGAAAATAAAAAAATTAATTTTAATTTTATTTTAATTAATATTTTTTTATGTTTTTTCTATTGTTTAGCAGATGTTCTTTTTGTAAGTGGTAATTATAAAATAAATTTATATGTTACAGGTGTTCATGGTATTGGTGATGCTATTGCCAAAGTTTTAAAAAGTAATTTTGATATTTTTAAATGTAATTCTTTATTTGTAGGTTTTTTTGCGGCGTTTTTTTATCTTTTTATTAATTTTATTTTATTTATGTTTATTGCTTTTCCTAAGTTAGACAGTAAATTTAATATTACTACTCTTTGTAACACTATTTTTATTTTTCTATTTTTAACTATTTTAACTATTTTAATTAATGGTAATAATGGAATTATTTTTAATAAAATGCAAAATTTTTTTGGTATTTTTGATTATGAAGGGAAATTTTGGTTTAGTAATTTATTAAGAGTTTTTATTGTATCTTTGATAACTGGTATTATTGGTGGAATTTGTATTCGAATTGGTGGTTCTACCGGTGGTATAGATATTATTTCTAAATATTTGTATATTTATAAAAAAAAAGATATTTCTTTTATTACTTGTATTTTTAATTATTTGATTTCTATTATTGCTACTTTTTTAATTTATGCTACAACAAAAGAATTTTATTGGGAATCTATTCTTTTAACTAATTTAATTAAAATACCTTTGACAACTTTTTTTATGTATTTAGTTATTTGAATTTATATTAGAATATAAAATTTGATTATTTTTTTAAAATAAGGAATTTATTGTGAATATAACGATCGAAAATACTTGGAAAAAATTTAAAATTTATTTATTGCAGGAATTATTATTGTCATGTAATACTGTTGATGCTTATTTGATAGATGCTAAACAATATTTAAATTTTTTGTTTCATATGTTAAAATTAAATTTTCCTAATAAAATAAAAAAAAAACATGTTTCGGATTTTATTAATTATATTTCTCAAAATAATAATTTAAGTAGTAGAACGATAGCGCGCAAGATTGTTGTTATTAAAAAAATACATCATTTTTGGTTTTTAGAAAAATGTATAAATCGTAATATTGTTGAAAATTGGAAAATTCCTAAGATTAATAGAAAATTACCAGTTGTGTTGTCAGCAGACGAAATTATTATATTTTTAAATTTTTTAAATCAAATTAATAATGATAGTAATTCGTTAATTAATTTTCGTGATCAATTAATGTTTGAGTTAATGTATAGTTCTGGTTTAAGAATATCTGAAATTTTAAGTTTAACTTTATCTTCTTTATATTTGGACAAATTTCAGATTTTTGTTATTGGAAAAGGAAATAAAGAAAGATTAGTTCCTATAACTAAACATGTTGCAAAGTTATTTTGTTATTATTTAAAAAAAATTAGACCTTTATTAAAATCATCCGAAAAGGGAGAAAACAATTGGGTTTTTTTAAATTATCAAGGTTTTCGTTTGTCTAGACAAGGATGTTATAAAATTTTTAAAAAGAATATTAGTTTATCTAAATTATCTTCATGTTCTCCACATACTTTAAGACATTCTTTTGCTACACATTTATTAGAAAATGGCATGGATTTGAGAATGTTACAAAAAATTTTAGGTCACGAAGATATAACTACTACTCAAATTTATACTCATATTAGTCAAAAACGTTTAAAAAAGGTTTATTTAAAGTGTCATCCACGTGCTATTAATTCTGATTGATTTTTTTAGTGATAGAGGTGATAATAAGTGTTTTCCGCTAACTTGTTATGTTATAAGCAATTATTTTTTTTAGAAAAAAGAAAACAAAAAATTATTTCTTTAGCTGCTGATCAAAATTATTCTTTTTGGTATTTTAATTTTAATGTTGTTAAATATTTTGAAATTATTTCAGACATTCAAAAACATTTATATACTTTTAATCCTTTTTTAAATACAAAAATTATTTTTATAGAAAATATTTCTGTTTTATTCGAATTAAAGAATAAATTGGATTTTTCTTTTTTGTTTAATTTTATTAAAAATCCTCAAAAAAAAATTATTCTATTTATTAGTTTAGATTGTAATAATGTTAATTTTAAGTTTTTTTATAATAAATTAAAACCTTTTATGCATGTGGAAGAAATTTTTTCTATTAATAATTATCGAGAATTATATGAATATATTTTGAAAACATTTGAACATGATAATTTTAAAATATCTTCACATATAAAACCTATTTTGACTAAAAAATTAATTAATCATTATCAAGATGATTTATTTTTATTAGAACAAGAAATTAATAAAATTAAATCTTATTATATCGAAGATAAAATAATTCATGATTCAAAAATAATTAAAGAATTAATTTTTAATGAATCCGATCAAAATATTTTATCTTTAATTAAATTATTGGTAGATAAAAAAATATTAGAAAGTTACTTATTATTTAACAATTTAACAAATAAATTTCAAAATTTTTTTTCCATTTTTTTTCAATTAATGAAAACTTTACAAGAATTAATTTTAATTTATTTTTATTCGCAAAATGATAATAATATTCTAACGATATCTTATTTATGTAAATTTTCTTTTGCTAAAACTTCTTTTTTTTTAAAAGAAATTAATAATTTAAATATAAAATCTCTTTATGAATTATTTTTGTTAAATTTTAAATTTTTGTATAAATTGAAAATTGGTGTTATTAAATATCATGAATGTTTAAATATTTTTTTACAGCAGGTTATTTATGATCAAGATTTAGATGATAATTTTTAATATAATTTTATTTATTTTTATTTTAGAGAAATGAATGTTTCGGTAAATTTTTTTAAATTGATTGATCCTGTTCTTAAAATTTTGAAATTATTATCGTTGATTTCGATTACTGTAGATGGTGTGTTGGATGAAGTATAATTATTTGGAAAAATTTTTTTAACTTCATGTTGATAAATATTTTTAATAATTTGGAAATCATTTATAGGTTTTTCTCCGCTTTTATTAACAGAAGTAGTTTTTAAAGGTCCTTCTTTTTTTAATATTTCTAAAGCTATAGGATGATTTGGTATTCTAATTCCAATTTTGCTTTCTTGGGTTATTTGGAAATATTGTTTTTTTGCTTTAACTATTAAAGTTAAAGGTCCTGGCCAAAATTGTTTGTATATTTTGACAATTTGATTATTAATTTCAACAAGATTTTCGATTTGTTTTAAATTATAAAATAAGAGGGCCATCGGTTTGTTTAGAGATCTTTTTTTTAGTTGGTAAATTTTATTTAAACTTTGAGTGTCATACCAAGGAGCGCCCATTCCATATACAGTGTCTGTAGGGAAAATAATTATATTATTAAAGTTTTTCATAAATTAGTTAAAAGTTATCTTTCCATTTTTGTTTTTGAAATTCATCTATTAAAGGTTTTATTATTAAATCAATATTCCCTTCCATAAACTCATTTAACTGATATATTGATAAATTTATTCTATGATCTGTTATTTTATTGTTGGGATAATCATAAGTTCTTATTTTTTCGCTTCTATCACTTTTACCTATTAAATCTTTTTTAATTTGATTTTGTTTTTGTTTTTGTTCAGATTGTTGTTGATAATAAATTTTATTAGTTAATAATTGAAAAGCTTTTTCTTTGTTATCATGTTGACTTTTTGCTATTTGACATGATGAGCTTATACCTGTAGGTAAATGAGTTAATCGAACTGCTGATTTAGTGGTATTTACAGATTGTCCCCCAGGGCCACTAGCATTAAAAGTATCCACTCTAATGTCATTCCAATTAATTTCTATTTTTTGATGGTTATTATTAGGAATTACTAATATTTTTACTGTAGATGTGTGTATTCGGCCTTTATTTTCTGTCTTCGGGATACGCTGTACCCGATGTATTCCGGATTCATATTTTAAATAATAAAATACATTTTTTCCATTAATTACAAATTCAACAGACGAAATACCTTCTTTAGATGTAGATAATAAATTGATAATTTCTAATTTCCATTTTTTATATTCTATATATTTTTTATAAGCTCTAAACAAATCTGATACAAATAAATTAGCTTCTTGCCCACCTATACCTTTTTTAATTTCTACAATTACATCTTGTTTATCTTCTGCGTTATATTGTTCTGGGTATAATAGTTTTTCTAATTGATTAGTTTTGTTTTTAATTTTGATAATTAAATTATTTTTTTCTGTTTCTGCTAATTGGATTATTTCTTCTTCTAAAATTTTATCATTTGTTTGAGATAATGTTTTTTGTATTGTTTTATACTCTTTTTTTAATTGAATATATTCTTCGTAAGCAAAAACAATTTTTTGCAGTTTATTCATTTCTTTTAATAAATTAATATTTTGAAAATTTTTTGGGTTTTCTAATATTTTTTTTTGATTTTGTAAATATTTTTTTTTTATTAATTCTAATTTATCAAACATCTAAATTATTGTATCATCCTATTTTAATTTATTCTATTAAGTGGTCGGTTTCATTAAATAATAAACAATTAGAATCAAAATTAAAATATTTAGTGCTTGTAATACCTTGACGATTTTTCGCAATAATTAACTCTGTGTGCCCTAAGTCGATATTATATTCACTATATTTTTCTTTCGAATAATATCCTTTTCTGTATAAAAACATAACTATATCAGCATCTTGTTCGATACTCCCTGAATCTCTTAAATCTGATAGAATAGGTTTTTTATCTTCTCTTTTTTCTACTTCTCGAGATAATTGGGATAAAGCTATAACTGGTATTTTTAATTCACGAGCCATTTGTTTCAAGCTTTTTGAAATATCAGAAACTTCTTCTTGTCGATTATTAAAACCGTATTGTCGATTATTTTGATTATTTTTTCTGATTAATTGTAAATAATCTATAATTACTACATCTAATTTTTGTTGATGTTTTAATTTACGACATTGCGTTCTTATATCTAAAATATTTACTGCTACTGAATCATCAAAATATATATTTAATTTTTTTAATTTATCAGCTGTTAATTTTAGCAAAGATCTTTGATTTTGATTTAACAATCCTAATTGAATATTTTTATGAGGTATTTCGCTTTGAGCACTTAATATCCTTGTTACTAATTGTTCATTAGACATTTCTAAGCTAAAAATTGCTACATAAGTTTGAGCATTATTATTTTTTTGAGCCATTTTAATTGCTAAATTGGTCATAAAACTACTTTTTCCCATAGAAGGTCTAGCAGCAATAATAATTAATTCTTCTTTTTTTAATCCTAAGGTTACTTCATCTAAATTAGTATAACCAGTGCTTATACCAATAATATTTTTATTTTGTAAATTGTTTATAGTGTTTTCTTGTACTTGTTCGATTAAGTTGTTTATTTTAATGAAATTATTGGTTTTACTTTTATTAGAAATTTGGAAAATTTTTTCTTCTGCTAAATTTAAAAATTTTTGTGGTTCAATATCAGGATTATTTAATCCTTCGTGCACAATAGAAGAAGCAGTTTGAATGATATTTCTTTTAACAGCTGCTTCATTGACTAAGTTAATATATGTTTCTAAATGATAAATGGACGGAATTATTTCGCCTAATTGAATTAAATAATTTTGTCCGCCATCTATATGAATATTTTTATTTTTTAATAATGTATATACTGAATAATAATCAATAGATTTTGATGTTTCAAATAATTCTTGAATTGCTTGAAAAATTTTTTGATTATTAAGATTAAAAAAATCACTAACTTCCAAACGTCCTATTACATTAATAATTTGTTTAGGTTCTAAAAAAATAATTCCTAAAATTGATTTTTCTGCCTCTGCATAATAAGGTAGTTTTATATTTTCATTCATGATTTTTTAGCTTTTACGTTAATTGTTAAGGCTGCTATAATATTATCTTTTAAAATAATATTAGCTTTATAAATACCTAAGGCATTAATTTCATTATCTAAAATTATTTTGGGTTTATCCAATAAAATGTTATGACTTTTATATAGTTCATCTATAATATTTTTTGGAGTTATTTTTCCATGCATTTCGCCATTTGGGCCAATTTTTATTTGAAAAGTAATTTGTTTATCTTCTATTTCTTCTTTTAATTTAGTCATCAATATAATTTTTTGTTGTTCTTTTTCTTCTTTTATTTTTTTATTTTGTTCTAAATATTTAATATTTTGAGGATTAGCTAAAAGAGCTTTTTTAGTTCTAATTAAATAGTTACCAAAACCAGGATTAACTTGAATAATTTCTTCTTTTTTACCTTTATCACTCAAGTCTTCTAATAAAATAATTTTCATATTTTCATTTCCTTCTTGATATTCATTTTTTAAAATGTTTTTTAATTCTAATAAAACATTATCAATATTACTGTTTTTAATTTGGGAAGCTGCACTATTAATATGTCCTCCTCCGTTCATTTGCTCCATAATAATTTGTACATTGATATTATCGCTACATGATCTAGCGCTAATACCTATTTGATTATCGGATAATTCTCCTATTACAAAAGCTGCTTCAATATTTTGTACATTTAAAGAATTTTCTGCTACTTTAGCCAAAAAAGAACGATCATTAATCGGTTTATCACTTGTTATAATAGCAAATTTTTTCATATAAATTTCCATACGAGATAATAGTCTATTCATTTCTAAAATTTGATCAAAATCCTGTCTTAGCCATAATTTAATTTTTTGACTTTCAGCGCCCATATTAATTAAACGCGATGCTACTTCTAAAGTTCTTGCGCTAGTTCGGGAGGTAAAAAAGTTAGTATCAATAATCATTCCTCCATACATAATGGTAGCTTCTAATGGCGAAATGTATACTGGATGATTTAAAAAGTATATTAATTCCATTATCATTTCTACAGTTGATGAAGCTGATGCATCTATATAAGCGAATTTGTTAGAAATAATTTTTTCTGAAGAACGATGATGGTCAATAATAATTATATTATCAGTTAAATTTAATAGTTCATTGTTATCTAAAATTTCTAAATGTTGATTATCTACAATAATAATTAAGGAATTTTTATTTATTATTTTATTCGCTTTATTAGCATTAATAATATTTTTTAAAAGCTTAGGATTTTCTTTATTTAAATTTTCATAAATATTTTTAAAATTTTTTTCCATAAAAATTGTATCTATAATAATATAATGATCTTGATCACTATTTAGAATAGATGCTATTTTATAAATAGCAATCATAGAACCAAAAGCATCTAGATCTGGATTTTTATGACTCATAAAAAAACAATTATTATGTTTTTGAATTAGATCTTTAATGATTTCTGAATTAACTCTAGATACTATTTTAGAGTTGGTATTTAAAGAGGTTTTGGTCGCTCCAAAATATTGAATTTTTTGATTTTCAATATTAATTACTACTTGATCTCCTCCTCTTTTTTGTGCCAATTCTAATGCGCTTTGAGAATAATAAGCTAATTGGTTAAAAGGTAGATTATAGCAAGCGATTCCCATAGATAAAGTGATATTTAATTTATATTTTTCAGAAATATTTCTTATATTTTTCAAAATTGAAAATTTTTCTAATATCATATTTTCTAATTGTTCTCTTTTTAATAAAAGTAAAAATTTATCATCCGATAATTGTTTTAAATAAGTTTCATAAATTTCGAAGAAATCTGAAATAGCGCTTAAATATTCTACTTTAATTTGTGATTGCTCTGAAAAATCTAAATTTTTTAAAGAATTTTCTAAATTATCAAAAGATAAAAATATTAAAGCTGGTGTTGATCGATGATAAAGAGTTTGTACCCTTTCTCTTTGAGTTGCGTCAAATAGATAAAAAACATTAAATTCTTTTTTATATAAGCAATCAAAGTATTTATCTTTGATTTTTAAAACTATTTGTTGTTCTTTTTCTTTAATATTTAATAATTCAGCCATTTGGTTATTTATTAAGTTTAAAGATGTATTGATGTCAGGATTATTAAATATTTTGTTCGCGTAAGTATTTATCCATTCAATAGTATTATTAGTGGTATTAATCACTATAATTCCTATAGTTAATTCGTTAAAAACTTCTTCACCTATTTTGTCTATATAATAAGATAATTTAGACCATAAAGCCAATCTTTTTTGTAATCTTTTAATTTTTAAACTACGTTGAAAATGCATATAAATACTTAAAAAGATAAAAAAGATTACTAATTTTCCAAGAATACTAAAAAATAATTTAATAATAATTTTTTTTACTTCTTGAATTTCTTTATTTGGGTTGTGAATTAATAATTTGATGTTATCATAGTCAAGGAAGGTCATATATAGAAATGTACCAATCAAAATTATAAATAAAAAAATTTTTTTATAATTGAGATTTTTTTTTCTTAATGTTAACATAATTAATCATTAAACTCTCTTTTCTAAAAAAACGGGGGCATATATAATTTTGTTATATAAAAAAACAAAACAAGTTAGATAAAACTTGTTTATTATTTATAAATATTTTACTTTTCGACAAAAGGTATTAAGGCCATATGACGCGCTCTTTTTATAGCTGTAGCTAATTTTCTTTGCCATTTAGCACATACTCCGGTTATTCTAGATGGTAAAATTTTACCTTCACTAGTTATAAATTTTTTCAGAATTTCTATATTTTTAAAATCTATATTAGTAAATTTATTTTGTGTAAAAAAACATACTTTACGACGTTTTTTAAAATATTTTTTTCGAATCATTTGCATATTTATAGTTTCACTTATATTCCTTATAAAATTTTAATTTTTAAAAAAGCGACTCATCTTCATCTTCTTTAATATCGGAAAAACTTTGATTATTTTTTTTTATATCTCCGTTATGTGATGTTTGTTCGGCATCTAAATGATTGGAATATTCTGATTTTTGTTTATTTTTTTTATAATCCGAATATTCTTTGCTTTCTAAAAATTTAATATTTGTGCATAAAATTTTTGTATCAAAAGTTGTTTTTTGTTGATTATTATGATCTTCGTAAATTTCTGTTCTAACTCGGCCCTCTATAGCTAACAAACTCCCTTTAGTAATGTATCTAGTTAAGCTTTCTGCTTGTTTATCCCAAGCGATACAACGAATTAAATCTGATTCTTTTTTTCCTTCTTGGTTTGTATACCCTCTATCTATTATCAAATGAAAAATAACATAAGGTACGTTAGTTTCTTTTGTAAATCTTATTTCAGGATCTTTCGTTATTCTGCCTATTAAAAATACCCTATTTAACATTATTTTCTCCTATTTTATGTGTTTTATTTTTTGATAATAAGAAAACGAAGTATTTCTTCAGTTATTTGCATTAATTGATTAAATTTTTCTACAAATGTATTATCTGCTTTAATTGTTGATTGTACATAATATCCTTGTTGGAATTTTTTAATTGGATAAGCTAATTCTTTTAATTCTATAGAAGCGGGTATAATTTCTTCAAAACAATTAATATCTTTATTTTTGATAAAAGTTTTTTTTAAATTTTCTACTATTTCTTGCGCTTGTTCTTGACTTATATTGGGTTTTATAATGTACATTAATTCATATTCTTTCATTTTGGTGGATTTTTTTGCTCCTTTTGATCAATTGTTTAATTAATTTTTAAAAATATTTAACTATTTCATATCTTTATACTTTTATTTTAATCTTTTTGGATAAAAATATAGTAATTTTTTCAAATTAAATTTTATATAGAAATTTTAATATTTTATAATAAAACAATATTTCAATTTCTATTATAAAAAATTAAATTTTATCAAATTGAAATGATGATATACTCTGAATTTCATTCTAACAAATAAGAAAAACAATGTCAATAAAATATTTTTAATAAAATGATATTAATAAATTTCATTTATTCGATTCAAACATATCTTTTTTATAATTTGTAATTATGATTTAGATTTTTTATAAAGGAGGTGATTGGTTATGTAACTATAGATGTAATTGCATTTTTACTTTCGATAATTCCTAATGATTAAGTTATATTTTTTAATATAAAGTTAACCTAGTAAATTAAATTTTAAATCTAAAATTTTGTTTTTTAAACTTAATTTTGTTTAAATTTTTAAAATATTTTTTAAATATTTTATAAAAAAGGAGTTTTTTTGTGAATTTACACAATGCTATAACTTATCTAAGTGGTATTTTTAATTTTATTAAAAATTATTATCATTATTTTATTAATATTATTTTTGGTTTAATTATGTTTATTTTAGTTTATTTAGCTATTTGGGTTATTAGTTTAATTATTAATATTTTACGTTTGTTGCCTAAATTAAATTTTTTTAATAAATCATCTGCTATTAATCATTATCATTTATCAAAACCTAATCTTAATAATAACGATTTACAAAATAAAATATCTCCGCCTAGAGGAATTTTCTTTTCATCGTTTATTATTTTTATATTGTTTATTATATTATTAATTATAAGTTTCTTCTTTATTAAGAGGTTTAATTTTGCTCCAATTACAAAAATTCTAGGTTTATCTGATTTTTCTAAAAATAAATTACATCAATTAACAGCATTACCCAATAATTCTTCTGATAATATGTTTGTTTTTCGTCAAAAATCTGTCAAAGAATTAGATAAATTAGATGCTATTTTGAAGAGTAAGGATTATCAT
>NZ_JAHBAJ020000009.1:0-28421 GCF_018390775.2 Sesame phyllody phytoplasma
TATGAACATTCGTATGATCATTTTCCTATTATGTTCGAGGAATATAATAAAAAAAATTTTATAAAAAAGGTTACTAAATACAACAATATTGATGGTGTTAAATTATATAATATTGAATATATTTATGATAAATCAAAAGTTATTAATAAAGTTAAAAAAATTTATAACCATTTAGAGCAAATTATTCAAATAGAGGAATATAATGTTGATTATAGTTTGCATCAACAACAACCTATTGATCTTTTGATGAAAGTTACTAAATATAAAAATTTAAATAATATTTCATCTATTATTGAATATATTTACGATAATAAATCAAAAAAAGTTATTAATAAAAATGTAAATATTTATAATGATTCAGGCAAACTTCTTTCTAAAGAAAGCTATAATATTATTGATGGTTCGGATATACCATTTTTGAGAAAAAAAATTGGTTATTCTACTAAAAATGGCATAATTGAATCTATTGTTGAATATTTTGAATTATCTGATAATAAACAAGCTACTATTATAAGGTTATTTAATAATGGTGTTCTTACTAAAACTATCAAAAAAGAAACTGATTTGTTAGCTAATAAAGTAACTAAAATTGTTTATAAAGATGGTAATAATAAAGTGTTTAGAATTGATACATATGATGTACAAAAAAAAGTTTGGTGTTCTGATGTCTATAAAAATGGAATAATTGTAGATAAACGTTGTGAAGATAAAATTAATAATTCTTATAAACATTATCAAAAATCACAAAATAAAGATGATTTATTACTTATGGATGAAAAAGTTTTGGATAAACAAAATAATGTTGTGGATAAACAATATATTTATAAAGCTGATGGCGAATTAAAAACGATTTCATCAAAAACAAATTTTTATTAAAAAAATATTTTTTATTATTTAATTAGATTAAAAAAAGTAATTAATTTTTAATTAATTTAAATTTTAATTTTATATTAAATTTGTAAATTAATTTAAATTTTACTTTTTTTATTAATTAGAAATATTGATATAATATTTAAAAATAATGATTAATCAATAAATATTATTTTTAAATTTTTTTAACAAAAGCATTTATTATTTTATTTATATTATGGAATTATATTGTTAAAATTTAAAATCAAATATATAATAAGTTCAAGTGATAATATCTCTTTAAGGGGTTTTTTGGTTATAATGCATAGAAAAAAATTTAAAAATAATAATTTTAATAGTTTAAATAATTCATTAGAACCTAATTATGATCCTATGGTTAAATGTTTAATTAATAATATAATTATTTTATGTCATGAAATTCAACAAATCAATTTATTTAATGATAATTATATGAAAGATTTTTTAATTTTTTTACCTATTTATAGCGCTGTTCCTCATACTAATTTAACTCCTCAATTTGCTTCTAATATCCCACAGTTAAATATAGATTATCATTATAATGTAGATAATTTAAAACAACAATTAAGTAAAAAATTAGAAAATTCTAGAATAATTACTAATAATAAAGAAATTTCTTTGAATCAAGAATTTAAAAAAAGAAAACAACAAAGTATTTTGCAAAAATGTAACATTATTACTGAATATAATATTAACAAAGATAAACTCAATGATAAATATAAGATGGCATTTCAAAAGTTAAATTTATTGGAAAATGAATTACAACAACAGCAAATTGAACAAAATAATTTGTTTACAGAAAAATATTCTCAATTTAATCAGAAATATCATAAAAATATTTCGGATATTTATGACTTTTTTCATCAAAAAATTATTATTTTAAATCAAAAAATTAAACAATTAAAAGATATTTTAAATTATTCTATCGAAAATATGAAAAATTTTTATCAAAATCAAATTCAACATTTGCAAGAAGAAAATTTTCAAAAAAATAATTATTTTTCAGAAGAAATTAAAAATTATTTTAATTTATTGCAAAAAAAAATAGAAATGCATAATAACATTTTTGATCAATTTAAATCAGAATTTAATAAAAAATACGAAATAATTTTACAAAAAAGACAAAAAATTTGGGAAGAATATGTAAGAGGATTTTTTTTTATTACTCCAATGTTTTCCAATAGTTATTCTATTATGAAAAATCTGATGCGAGATTTTTTTATATATCAAAAAATGTATTTGATGCGTTTATATGATTGGCGTTTCCAATATATGAAATTTAAATTTATTTATAATTGTAAGTTAAATATTGTTGAATATAACAGACAAATCTTTAATAAAATAAATAACTTCAAAATTGATAATCTTAATTTGATTAAAAATAAAGAACAAAAATTAATTCATAACAATTATTTGCAAAAAATTGATAACTTGGAAATGGAATTGACGTTACTTAAGATAAAAAAAAAATATGGATTAATACAAGAAGAAATTATAGATGAAAAAAATAAACAAAGATTATCTTATGAAAATTTACAAAAAAAATTTATTTTAATTGAAAAATTAAATGATATACAATATCAAAAAGATATATTAGAATTACAAAAACAAAATCAAAAACGCAAATGTTTATTAAAAATGCAATTACAAATGAAAAAAATTCCTTTAAAAATGAAATATGATCATGAAATTTTTAAAAATTTTCAAGAAATACAAAAATTAAAAGAACAACTTTATAATTTGCATTATCATAAAGAATATGAAATAAATTTAAAAAATATTATTTATGAGCAAAAAAAACAAAATTATTTGTATAAAATCGAAATACCTAAAATTAAAATTCAGGATATTATTGCTAAAAATAATTTTATTAAACAAAAAAATTTAATCAATATTACATTATTTAATAATTATTTAAATAAACAAAATCAAACGCACTTAAAAGTTTTGCAAAAAATTAAAGAACAACTTAATATTTTTCAAAGTTTTTATTTTGAAAAAATTAATAATGATTTTACTGTAATTAATTTACAATTTATTTATCAATTAAATAAAATTTTTGTAAACAAAATTATAGATGAACATTTTAAATATCTTTATATTTTAAAAATTAATTTATTAAATTTAAAAATTAATAGAATAAAACAAAAAATTAATTTAAATCAAGTAATTTTAAATTTTTATAATCAAAACATTTCTTTTATTAGTGTATTAATGCATAAGATGAAATTAAAAAACCTTGATAAAAATACAAATTTTTTAGTTTTTTTTGAAAAAAAAATGAAAATTTATGAAACAATTGGAAATTTTTTTAAAAAAAAAATGAAATATTTAGAATATCAACAAAATAAACAACAACAATTAAAAAAACACATAACTAGCCAATTAAAAAAACAACAAAATTGTTTTATTCAAACTAATAATTTATTACAATATCAAATTTTTCAGCTTACTTGTAAACTTAATAGTTTTTCTAATACTAAATTTGGGTATCGCATTTTATATTCATTTTATTTAAATAAAATTAAAAATAAATGGTTATCTTATTATAATCATTTAGAATTACCTAGAAGTTTTTTTGTTCGAGAGTATGATGTTATTAATTCAGAAATTTCTCATATAAAAAAAATTCAATCAGATGAAGATTATTTTTTATTACAAGAAGGCGAATATATTATTGATCGTATTTCAAAGGTATTTTTTGATATTACTCAAGTAATACGTGATGATAGTTTACAAGATATAATAATAAAATACCAAAAACAAGAAAAACAGATTCGTAATGAAATTAACTTATATGAAAAACAAAATAAATCTAAATTAAAAGAAATGAAATGGCAAATAGATTTAATTCAAGATAACTTAAAAGATTCTTTAGCTGACATAGATAAAGATTTCATTATTCAAAAAAATAAAATTAAAAAAAAATATGATGATAAAAATAAAAAAATTAATTATGAATGTAAAAATCAATTAGATCTTTACCAAAAACATTTAAAAGATCAAAATTATCATAGTAATCTTTTGAAAACACAACAACAAAGTGAGCGTAATAAAATTTTATTTAATCATTGGTGCCAAAATAAAGAAATTATTGAAAGTAATAATCAATTATTGAATCAGATTAATAGAATTAAAATTTATCAAAAAATGCAAATACAAAAAATATTGTTTTTTCAAAAAATTCGTTTAATTTTTTTAAAAATATTGTGGTGGTATAAATTTTATAAAAATAAACAAGTTTTAAAGACAGATTATAAGAAAAATTTGATTATTTTAAAACAAAAAATGTTAATTAAATTTATGAGATTATATAAAAAATTAATTAAAATATTTGGTATATAACTTTAATTAATTCATTGTAGATATATAAGGAAATGAAACTAATATGCATATAGGTGATAAAATTCGAAATTTAAGATTGCAAAAACAATTAACTCAAAGAGAATTAGCTCAAAAAATTAATATGACTACAGGTTATATTTCGCAAATTGAAAATAATTTAATTTTACCATCTTTAAATACTTTATTTTTGATGTTAAAAATTTTTAAAATTTCAACAGTAGATTTTTTTCGACAAGAAGAATCTATAATGGTTATCAATAAGAAAACAGATTTCCATATTCAAAATAACCCTAATTTAAAAAATAAAATTTATCATATTTTTAAAAATTTAGATAAATTCAAAATAGAACCAATTATTATCGAAATTAAACCTCAAGGTCAAACTGAGTTACAATTTAAATCCGTTTATCATGAGTTTTTTTTTATTTTAGAAGGTGAGATTTTTTTAATTTTAGATAAATTACATTATTTATTGAAACAAGAGGATACTTTTTATTTAGGAGCCAATAAAGAATATTATTTTTTAAATAATCAAAATAATAAAAATGCTAAAATTTTAAAAATAATTATTTTTTAAAAAATATTTATAATTATATGAAAATTATTATTTAATTTTTAATTGAAATAAATATTGATATTATATAGATTTATTTAACAATTAATTGTGAATAAATATTAATTTTAATTTTGAATGCATTTTTTTGATTTTAATAAGTTTATTAAAAATTAAAAGCTATTGAATAAGAAGATTTTTTAATTAATTTTTTTTTAATATAGAAAAAAATTACAGATAGTTTTTCAAGAGACGTTGTGATATAATCTTATTATAGTTAGTGAGTATTATTAATAATTTATTATAATTGATTTATTATTAATGCTGATGTGGCGGAATTGGTAGACGCATTTGACTCAAAATCAAACAAGTGAATAACTTATATCGGTTCGAGTCCGATCATCAGTACCATACCATCCAAAAAAATTATTTTATTTTTTAAAGTTACATGGAAGAACTATTCATGTTTTTTTTGTTTTATATATGGGACTTTAGGGTAATTAATTAAAATAATAATTAATAAATTAAGTTGAGATCGATAATGAAGCTTTATTCAAAATTTATAAAATTTATTAAAAATAAAAATATTAGAAATTTTCCGTTAATAGAAGTTGTGGTTGATGATAAACAAATGAATAGTTGGGATTGTTTTTTCCAAATAGAAGAATATCCTGAAGAAACTACACATTTTGAATGTTTTGAAAAAGAATTTCAAAATTTTTTTTTAAAACAATTAAGTGAAGATTTAGAAAATTTTGTACAATTACAACCTGTAATTAATGTACATTTTCGTATTCTAGATTGGAATCTGTTAAAGGATGATTATATTTGGAAAAAACATTATCAATATATGTTAGATAAAATTATTACAAACTCGGGCATAGATATAGATAAAAAATTAATATTTTTTTTTCAAAATACCCCTATTTTGGATTTAAATACCAAAAAGTGTTTATTTAAAAGAGAGAATAAAATAGAAGAAATATTTGACATTTCAGAATTAAAATTAAAAATGCATCAATTACAAAAATTATTTATAAAATTTTATAATTTTAATTTTGATTTTGAATTTGAATTTTTACAGTTTGATAAAGATGTTATTTCCGAAAAAACGGTTCATCAATATAAAGATTTTTCCAATAACTTATCAAAAAATAATAAAAATATTCCTTTATTTAATTTTCAAGATATCCCCATTGTTTATGATGAAATGTTTTTATTTTATAAAAAATTTCCACAAATTGTTATTCAAGGTTATATTCAATTTGTAATCGATCATGATAAGTATGGAACATTTTGGATTAGTTTTTATTTGGTAGATCCTATTAGTTGTCAAGATTCTATTTTAGTTAAAAAATTTTTATCTAAAGATATAAAAAAGGCTAAAAGAGAACGTGATGATTTAATTAATGTTTTGCGTGAAGGAATTTTAATATCAGCTGTTATTGAAATTAAACCATCTAAACCGATTAAAGATAAAGTAAAAAGTTTTTATTTTAATTTAAAAGATTATAAGATTTTAGATAAATCATCTATTTTTTTTAAAAAAACAGATGATTATATTGGCAAAAAGCGAATTGAATTTCATATACATACTAAAATGTCCAATTTGGATGCTATTACTAGTGCTAAAGATTATATAGAATTAGCAGAAAAATGGGGTCATGAAGCTATTACTTTTACAGATCATGATGGTTTATATGCTTTTCCAGAAATTTATAAATATATATACAATAAAAATATTAAAGTTATCTTAGGAGTTGAATTAGATTTTATCGAAGAAAAACCAATTTTTATTACTAATCAAGAAATTAATTTAAATAAATTTTCGGATTTTGTTTTGAAAAATCATAATTATGTGGTTTTAGATATTGAAACTACTGGTTTTTCTAAAACTAGGGATCGGATTATTTCTATAGCTGCTGTTAAAATCCAAAATGGTAAAATTATAGAATATTTTGATGAATTAATTAATCCAGGTAAAGATATAAAGATCAGTAATTTTATTCAGAGATTGACTAATATTTCTGACGAAATTTTATTAAACAAACCTCATATTAAAGAAATTTTGTCAAAATTTTTAGATTTTATTAGGGATTGTCCTAATTGTGTTTTAGTAGCTCATAATGCCAGTTTTGATATTGAATTTTTACAAGAAACATTTAAAAATATTGGTTTATATTGGCCTTTATTACCAGTTATTGACACTTTAACTTTAGCTCAAAAATATTTCAATAAGATTTTGAAATATTTTTCTTTAGAAAAAATTGTTAAATCTTTTAAAATTAAACTTGATTCAGAAGGTCAATACCATAACGCTTTATTCGATGCCCGCGCTACTGCTCTTATTTTTTTAGAAATGTTAGAGCAATTAGAAGCGCAAAAAATATTTAATTTTTATGATTTACAAGGTTCTTTAGATATTAAATTTGAGAGACCTTATCATGTTAATATTATAGTTAAAAACAAAAAAGGTTATAATAATTTATTTCATTTAATAAGTGATGCTTTAACCAGGGATTTTATAAAAAAACCTCGTTTATTAAAATCTAATTTTGAAAAATACAGAGAAGGTTTATTAATTGGTAGCGGTTGTTTTGATAGTAATGTTTTCAATATTGCTTTATATAAAAATAATTATGATTTAGCTAAAGCTATTTCTTATTATGATTATATCGAAGTTCAACCTCCTCAGGCTTATCGTCATATTATTTATGATTTAAATGGTGATTCGGATTTTGATATAGATAATTCTTATGGATTAAGTATAATAAAAGATACTATTATTAAAATCATTAAAGAAGCTCAAAGACAAAATAAAATTATTATTGCAACAGGAGATGTTCATTATTTATATCCTTACGAAAAAATTTTACGTGAAGTTTATATTAATGCGAAATTAATTGGTGGAGGTTTACATCGTCTTTCGAAATATCCTTCAAAATTTTTACCTGATAATTATTTTTTAACTACTCAAGAAATGTTAGATTCTTTTAATTTTATTTCTGATGAAAAATTGAAAAAAGATTTGGTTATCAATAATACTCATTTATTGAATCAACAAATCGAAAAATTTAATTTTTTTTCTGATCAACTTTTTAATATTCCTGATGATATGTTTGTTAAAAATCTAAAAATTTCTAGCATTAGGTCAGAAATTCTTAATATTGTTAATGAAAAAATTTTGAATTTGTATGGAAAATTATTACATCCTATCGTTAAATACAGGATTGAACAAGAATTATCTGTGATTGCGCCTAAAGATAATTTGGAAAATAATAATATTGTAGCAATTTATTATTTATCATATTTATTAGTTAAAAAATCTACTGAAGATGGTTATCCAGTAGGTTCTCGTGGTTCAGTTGGAGCCTCTTTAATAGCTAATATTTTGGGTATTACCGAAATTAATCCACTACCTCCGCATTATCGTTGTGTTGTTTGTAAATATACTATTATGAAAACGAGTATAACCGAAACGCTAACATCTGAATATCAAAATTATTTACAATCCTGGCCTTTTGTTATAGATATACAACAATATCAAAAAAAGTTTAAAACTATATTTTCTGGTTATGATTTGCCAAAAGAGAGTTGTCCTTTTTGTAATCAACCTTTTGTGAAAGATGGTCAGGATATTCCTTTTGAAACTTTTTTAGGCTTTGATGGTAATAAAAAACCAGATATCGATTTAAATTTTTCTGGAGACTATCAAAATCAAATTCATAATTATCTTAGAGAGTTGTTGGGAGAAAATTGTGTTTTTCGGGCTGGAACTATTCAAACAGTTGCTAAACAAAATGCTTATGGTTATATTAAATCTTTTATGGAAGAAAAACAAATTATAATTCGTGATAACGAAAGAGATCGTAGAGTGATTATGATCGAAGGAGTTAAACGTTCTACAGGTCAACATCCTGGCGGAATTGTTATTATTCCTAGTGGATTATCTATATATGATGTTACTCCTATACAGTTTCCGGCTAATGATGTTTCTTCGGAATGGAAAACCACTCATTTTGATTATCACGCTTTAGAAAAAAATTTATTTAAGTTAGATATTTTGGGACATGATGATCCTACTTTGATTAAGTTTTTGATGGATGATGTTCTTAAAAATCCTTCTGAATTCCCTTTTAGTAGATTTCAAGATATTCCTGTTGATGATAATCTTGTTTATGAAATTTTTGCTAATAAAGAAGAATGCAAAACTTCTCAAGCAATTCCTGAATTTGGTACACCTTTTGTTCGTAATATGTTAAATGAAATTTATCTAAAAGAAAAAAAATTTAATTTTTCTACTTTAGTAAAAGTATCAGGTTTATCTCATGGTACTGGTGTTTGGTCAGGTAATGCTCAAGATCAGTTGAAAGATAATAAAAGTATTTTTGATTTAATTACTTGTCGCGATGATATTTTAAATTATTTAATTTCTAAAGGGTTGAAAAAATTGATTTCTTTTGAGATTATGGAATTGGTTCGTAAAGGAAAACAAAATAATGATAGACAAAAATGGTCAGATTTATCTAAAATAATGCGTGAGCATAATGTAAATGATTGGTATATTGAATCTTTACAAAAAATTCAGTATCTTTTTCCAAAACCACATGCTGCTGCTTATGTTTTAATGGCTTTACGAATAGCTTGGTTTAAAGTTCATGCTCCTTTGCTTTTTTATAAAGGTTATTTTTCTACTAGAGTTTCTCAATTTGATTATGAAAATATGATGTTAACAACTGATAAAATAGCACAAATATTACAAAAATCTAATGAAAAAGATATGAAAACAGTTCAAAAAGAAAAACTTCATACTTTAAAGATTGCTAAAGAAATGAAAGATAGAGGTTATAATTTTTTACCTATTGATTTAAATAAATCCGAAGCTAATCTTTTTGTTATGGAAGTATCATCTAATTCTTTAATTATGCCTTTTATTACTATTGATGGCTTAGGCCAAGTAGGGGCTAATAATATTGTTAAAGCGCGCGGTGAAAAATTATTTACACAACAAGATTTTGAAAAACGAGTTAAATTAAATAAAACTATTTTAAAAAAATTTCATGATTTAAATTTAATTCAACAATTGCCTCTAGAATGATATTTTGTAACTTTTAAACTATCAATTAATTGTTTTATATATGTTATAATTTAATTGTATATCTTTTATAATTGATTACTTATAAAAATTAAATTAACGGCAAATTATAAACAGAATTTTAATAGATAAAAAGGTGATCTTATGAATAAAAAGATGAAAGTTATAGTGGTTGGTTGTACTCATTCAGGCACTGCAGCTGTTAAGACTATTCGAAAAACTTATCCATATGATAATATTGATATTACCGTTTATGAAAGAAATAATAATGTTTCGTTTTTATCCTGTGGTATAGCTTTATATATTGGTGGAGTGGTTCAAGATAAAAAAGGTTTATTTTATTCTAATGCTCAGGAATTGTCTACATTAGGGATAAATATGCGTTTAGAACATGAAGTATTGCGGATTGATTTTGATCAAAAAAAAATTTTGGTTAAAAATTTACAAACTAATGAAGAATTTTTTGATTATTTTGACAAATTAATTTTATCTACAGGTTCTTGGCCGGTAATTCCGAAATTGGAAGGAATTGATTCTAAAAACTTATTTTTATGCAAAAATTTTGATCATGCGAATGAAATTATTAAATATGCTAAAAATGTTAATAATATTACCATTGTAGGTGCTGGTTATATTGGTGTTGAGTTAGCTGAAGCTTTTTCTTTGCAAAACAAAAAAGTTGTTTTAATTGATGCCGAAGATAGGATTATGTCTAAATATTTAGATGTTGAATTTACTAAACCTGCTCAACAACAATTTACAAATCACCATGTTGATTTAGCTTTAGGACAAAAAGTTTCTCAATTTATTACTAAAGATGGATTAGTTACTCATGTTAAAACTAATAAAGATATTTTTGCTACAGAAATGGTTATTTTATGTATTAGTTTTCTTCCTAATTCAAGTATTGCTAATGGTTATTTAAAAACATCACCTAACGGCGCTTTTATTGTAAATGATTTTTTACAAACCTCCCATCCTGATGTTTACGCTTGCGGTGATTGCATTAATGTATTATATAATCCTTTAATGGATTATAAATATATTCCTTTGGCTACAAATGCTGTTAAAACAGGAACTATTGTAGGTTTAAATATTAAACATAATAGAATAGCGTTTTCTGGAGTTCAAGGCACTAGTGCTATTAAAATATATGAACTCAATATCGCTTCTACGGGAATTACGGAATATGTAGCTTCACAATTGAAATTGAATTATGATGTTGAAGTTATTAAAGATGCTGATAAACCTGAATTTATGCCAGATTATAATGGAGTTATTTTTAAAATTGTATTTGAAAAAAATACTAAAAAAATTTTAGGTGGTCAGATTTTATCTAAATCTAATTTGTTAGAACAGATTAATACTTTGAGTTTATGTATTCAAAAACAAATGACTGTAGATAATTTATTTTCTATTGATTCTTATTTTAATCCTCATTATAATAAACCTTTTAGTTTATTACAATTAGCGACTTTAAGATGTTTAAAATAATTTAAATTTTCTTATGATATTTAATTTTGTAAAAAACTTTTTTAAATTAGTTCTTCTTTGGTTTGAATAAAATAGTTAAAATCATATCTTATTTTCTTATAATTTTATTGGAAACGACTTGTTAGAGGGGTTTTATATTATGTTTTTCAAATTATTTAATATGCTTTTTTTTATAGCTTTTAATATTTTTGTAGCTTTATGCGGTACTCTTTTATATAAAAAAGCTTTAGAAAATGAATCTATTTACCAAAATAAAATTAATTTTGCTGCAAGAATAGTTGATGTTTATAAAAAAAATGATGAACTTAAAGATACAATGTTGAAGCAAACAGATTTTGTTATTACAAATTATGATAAATTATTACATTATTGGTTAAAATTTATTAATTCATCTGTTACTTTTTTACATAATTTGAATAATGATTTTTTAACTTCTTTATTACCTAAACCTTGATATTTTAATTAATATATAAATTAAAAAAATAATCAATATTTATTTATTGATTATATTTTTTTTTAAATTAAAATATAGATGGGGATGTTTATTGGTTTCGCCAAAATTAAAAGGTTTTATTTGTCATAACTTGGTTACGCAAGTAAAAACGTTCGAGGTTTTTAATAAACGGCAATAAAGAAAATAAAAATAGTCAACATGACTATAAATCCGGTTTTTTTGTTAATGATTTAACAGAATCTGGTTTGGTTCACGCAACAGCTTAAATATAATTATATTTATATAATTTTATTTTGGTTTTTATTAATTAATTTTGATAATATCTAGGTAAATTATTGATTTACTTGGATATTTGATTTTTATTTTTAAATTTTAAATTTATTAAATATTTTTTTGTTTGTTTTTAGAATATAAAACAAAATAATTATGTACAACAAATAAAACTAATTAATTTTGTACAGGGGTTCGAATCCCCTCATCTCCACCAATTTGATTATATTTTTGTGCTTGTTTTATATAATTATTTTTTGTAGATATGCCTTAAATAAGTAAAATATTTTTATTCAAAAAAATTAATTTAATGATATTTTTTGATTTAAAAATTATTTAATTATTTTAAAATGTTTTGGTATTTAAAATATATAACGAATTGTTTTATATTATTTTTTTAATAAATGATTTTGTTTATTTTTTGAATAATGTTAAAAAATTGAAATATTTTTAAATAATTAATTTTTTGATTTTTATAAATTTTATTAAATAAATTTATTGTTTATAATTTTTAAAATAATTTTTTAAAAAAATAGAAAATTTATTTATATATTTGATATTTTTGAATGCTTTTGATAATTCATTAAAAATTTAATAAAATGATTTATTTTTTAATTAATATATTTTGTAATAATAAATATATTAATTTTTAAACAATTATAAAAAATTAACAAAATCATTTATATCTAGTTTAAATGGCGATGAGTTATTAATATTTGGAGTTATTTTATCATTATTATTTTGTCGACCTACAGCTATTAAAATAATAGGTATATATTTTTTGTCTATATTGAATAATTCGTTTAATTTATTAAAATGGCAACCTCCCATAAAACAGGTATTATAATTAGAGTTTTGTAAAGTCATAACGAGGTTACATGCGATTAAACCGCATTCAAAAAAAATTTCATTTTTTAATTTTTGCTTATTCATATTATGATAATGTTTTTTAATTTGTTTTAAAATAATTTCTTTTTGCTCTGATGAAATAATTTTATTTTTTAATTTATTTTCATAAATATATTGGGATTTTTCGACTTTTTGTATATTCCCGCACAATAATACGATAGCAGAACTATTTTGAGTTTGTTGAAGATTACCTATCATATATTTTTGTAATTTTTTTTTATTTTCGCTTGTACTAATAATAAAAAAATGCCATGGTTGCAAATCAAAAGAGGAAGGTGTAAAGCGAATTTCGTTAAAAATTTTTTTCCAAATTTCTTTAGAAATTTGGTAATTCGGATCAAAAGATCTAATAGTTTTAATTTTCATTTTATTAATCCTTTATTTAAATTTTAATTTTTTTAATATTTTTTTATATTTTATATCATTTAAGACAATGTATTTTAACAAATTTTAATAATTGATAATAAAAATTTTAAATTAATATTTTATTTTAATTAATAAAATGCAATAAATAAATTAGAAAGGTTTTTGGATTATAAAAGATGTCTCAAAAATTGTTTGATATTTTGCCATTAAATTTTTTTAATTTATTATCTTCTTCTCATAAAGAAATTTATTTAGATTGTCTTTTTATTTTGGCTGATTTAGCTAATAACGAATTTGATGGATATATTGAAAAAAATTTAGCTATTTCTGTATTAGAAAATTATTTTAGCGATAAAAATAATATTTTTTTGGATGAAGATATGGATTCTCAAGCTATAATTAACGCGAAACAGAAAGCTTCTAAAATTATTTATTTATTGAAAAAATATGGTTGGATTGGTGAAGAAAAAATTGGTTATAATACCGATTGTTTAAGTTTTTTTGATTATAGTTTAGAAATGATTCATTTTTTTAAAAAAACTATTAATCAAGTTAAACCAGAGTCAATCGGTAATATCTATAGTATTTATGCTTTATTAAAATCTTTGTTGATTGAAAAAAATTATGCTAATTTTTATGAAGCTTTGATTAAAACACAAAATATTCTATGGAAATTAAAAATTTTAAAATCTAATATTTATCGTTTTTATTATCATTTGTTAAATTCTAAAAATTATATTAATACACAATATTTATTGTCTCAATTATTAAGAAATTATAAAAAAAATTTTTTCGATTCTTCTTATTATTGGTTAAAAACATCAGATAATTTTTTCAAATATCGCAGATATATTAATTTATTTTTAAACAAATTAGAAGATTATCATATATATATAAAAACTTTAAGTGAACAATTATGCGTTATTAATCGAAAAAGTTTAGAAGAAAATATTACATTAATAAAAGAACAAATTGAACAAATGAAATTAAATTTAAAAATTGCTGATAGATTAATAGAGATTATTGATATCAAAAACGAACAATATTTACAAATCATTTGTCAAAGAATTTTATTTTTTGATAATAAAAAAGATCATTTAATACATGCATTAATTGGTGGTATTAAATTAATCAATGATTATGTTTTCGAATATGATTATTTATTTAATTTTAGTTATATTCATAATTTAGATCAATTTTCTTTTTATAAACCTCGTCGTCATAAACAAAGTTTGGTTATTAATAAATTAAATTTAATTTCAGAAAAAACGAAAAATTTTTTAGAAAGTAAAAAAAAATCTTTGTTAAATAAAGATCATTTTTATACGAAAAAAAATATTCTTAAATTTGTTCAAAATTTAAAATTTAATAAAAATTGTTATTTAGCTTCGAATATTAGTTTAGAAAAGCCTCAAGATTTATCTAGGTTAATGTTAATTCGATTATATTCTTTAAAATTAATTAATTTTTATTCTATTAAATCTGTTAATCATAGAATCATAGTCAATAATATTACTTTTTCTAATTTTTTAATAATTAGAAAATAATCTTGCTTATTATAGATATTTATTAATTAATTTTTTAATTATATTAACTAATATTTCTATTATTTGATATTAAATTTATAAATATTCATGGTTATTTAATTCAATAATTAAGTAAAATTTAAAAAAATAATTATATATTCAAAAAGGTGTTATTAAGTTATGACTTATTTATCTTTATATCGTAAATATAGACCTCAAAATTTTCAAAATATTATTGGTCAAGATATTATTGTTCAAACTTTAAAAAATGCTATTAAATATTGTAGGATAAATCATTGTTATTTGTTTAGCGGCGATAAGGGCGTAGGAAAAACAACTTTAGCTAAAAATTTGGCTAAAACTATTAATTGTTTAGATAATTCTGGTTTAGATTGTTGTAATTTATGTAAATCTTGTATGAGTATTAATCAAAAAAATAATTTAGATTTGATCGAAATAGATGGTGCTTCTTATAATGGTGTAGATGAAATTCGAGAATTACAAGATACTTCAAAATATAAACCAATTTTTGGAAAATATAAAATTTATATCATTGATGAAGTACATGTATTATCTTATAATGCTTTCAACGCTTTGCTAAAGCTATTAGAAGATCCTCCTGTTAAAATTATTTTTATTTTAATTACTAGTGAATTTGATAAAATTCCTAAAACTATTATTTCTCGTGCTCAACATTTCGGATTAAAACATATTACAGTTGAAGCGATTAGGAAACAATTGGAAGTTATATCTATTCAAGAACATATGGATATCGATATAGATGCTTTATATCAAATTGCTATTTCTTCAAAAGGTAGTATGAGAGATGCTTTGAATAGATTAGAACAAGTTAGTACTTACTATTATAATAGTCATATTAGTGTCGAAGAAGTCTCTAAAATTTTAGGATTAGTTTCTAAATTTCAAATGAAGAAATTAATTGATTACATATTATATGGTAATGTTGTTACGATGATTGATTTTTTAGACAATCTTTTGCAACCACATGTAGATATTTTTTTATTTATGGAAGATTTAATAGGGTTTTTTTTAACTTTGTTTATTCAAGAATGGAAAGAGACTGATAATAATTTTCAAATCATATTTAAGAATTTAAGCATTAATGAAAAAGATAAATTTTTTATTTTTTTATTTAATTGGAAAAATACTATTAAAAATACTATTCATAAAAAAAAATATTTTATTATTAAATGCATTCAATTAAAACAATTTTTAAGTTTGTATAAAGGAAATAATGCTTTAGAAGATCAGGAAATTATTTATAATGAAAGTATTACTGCAAAAAGATTTCCAAATACTATGGAATTATTATCAACAAAAAAGATTTTAGCTACTTCTTGCGCAAATAATATTAGTCTACCTACTTCTGATGTTTTTGAATGTGCTTGTATGAAGTCCAGTTCTTCTTGTTCAATGATTAGTAAGACATTAGATAGTTTTTTATATGGATTAAAACAAATTTTAATAACACCTGATAATCAAATAACTCAAAAAATTAAAAAAAATTGGTGCCGATTAATGAAAATTTCGGATAAAAATTTGGAAATGGCTGCAATTTGTTTATATAAAAGTAAACTATGTTTAATTAATATTAATAAAGAATGGTTAATTTCTTGTTCAAGTGTAGAAGAATATCAACAGTTACTTAAGCCGCATATCAAAAATAAAATAAAAATTATTTTAAATAAAAAAAATAAATTAATGAAAGAGTATTTTGTGATTTTGCATCAAGATTGGGAACAAAAATTATTACCTATTTATGAAAGATATCAAAAAACTCGTCATATGTGTGATTTAGAATTGTCTAAATTAGATATTAATTTTTATTTAAAATATGCTACATTCGCTTCTAAAAATAATTTTTTAGTTAAACCAACAATGGATAACTCTAATAATGTAGAAGTTTTATGCTTGAATAATTCTAATGATTTTTCAGAAGAAAATAAATTTTTTCGGTTAGCTATTAAATATTTTGGTGCTGATAAAGTTAGATTAAAATAATTAAATTATAAAATTTTCTAAATATTCATTCTTATTATAGTTATAATATAATATTGATTGACAGATTAAAATAATAATTTAGAATAAGGAACGGAATGTAATATGTTCGAAAAATTAAAAAGAATTCAAGAATCTATTAAATATGAACAAAAAAAATTAGAATCTAGAGAGTTTACTGCTTGTGTCGGTGACGTTATGATTGTTATGCAAGGGACCAAACAAGTAATTGATGTACGTATTCAAAATTCTCAAATTCTTAAAAATTTAGACCTATTACAAGAAAGTATTTTATTATCTTTTAATAATGTTTTGCAACAAGTAGATAAAGCTTCTCGCGATGTTATTACGAGAGCTTCGGAATATTTAGAGTTTTAATAATTTTTAAATTATATGTCTTTAATTAATTATATTTTTAATCTTTCAAATTTATTTTTAACTGAAATTATAAATATTATTAACTTTAAGTGATTATTTGGAATATATAAATTAATAGTTCTGATTGTTAAAAAATTAATAAAATAAGAAGGTTATTTAAAATATTATGATAAATCAAAGTAATAATCAAAATCCTTTTAAAGAATATTCTATGTTAGAAATCGCTTTGGATATTTTGCAAAAAAACCAAAAACCTATGCCTGTTTATCAATTAATAGAACAGGTTTTGGATATAAAAAAAATAGAAAATTTACGACAAGATTGTTTTTTACAACTTTATTTAGATATTGTAATTAGCGGATTATTTGTATTTCATGGCGAAGATTTGTGGGGTATTAAAACTGATAATTTAGATTTATGGGATAAAGAATATTATGCGGATGAAGAAAAATCTGATATTGACAATGAATTATTAGATTTAAAATATTCTAATAATTTAGATGATGATTTCAGGTTAGAAAATGATTCGGATTTTAGTCATACAGATGAGACAGCTGATCGAGAAATTTTAGAAGATATAGATGATGTTGTTTTGGAAGATGATGAAGCGGTTTTAAGAGAGGAAAGTGATTCTGTTAATGCAGAAGAAGATAAAAATGAAGATATTAACGAATATGATTGGGCGCCAAATGAGGAATAAATATCTTGTTATTTTATCAATTATCAATCATTAATGCTGATAAATACTGAAAAAAATAATAACGATTATTTAAAAGGAAAATGATAAAGGGTTATATATCAGAAAGTCAAATTCTGATATCAAAACGCAAATAATTTATTCATAATTAAATGCTATCGGCGAAATTAGTATAGTTATATCAAAAATTATTAATTTTTTTATTTTATTAGAAAAGATTATATTAATTAAATTATTTTATTAAATACTTTTTTTAAATTCTATATAATGTGAAGGTTGTAGTAATAAATTATGTTTTTAGGAATGTATAATTATACTGTTTATTTAACTTATTTAAATTTGTTAAGTGGATTTATGGGTATTATATGCGCTGTTCAAAACAAAATTATTTTGGCTTGTGTTTTGTTATTATTATCTGGCATTTTAGATGTTTTAGATGGAATTGTTAGTCGTTGTAAAAAAGTTCGTTCTCTTAAGGAAAAAAGATATGGTATTCAAATAGATTCTTTATCTGATTTAATTAGTTTTGGTATATTACCAATTTTTATAGGTATATCTTTTTATAAAAAAATTTTTTATAAAGATTTAGATTTTAAAAATTATTATGATATTTTATTTATATTAATTAGTTTTTTATATCTTTTAGCATCTTTAATTCGTTTAGCTTATTTTAATGTTTTAAGCGAAAGTTCTAAAAAAAAAGCAAATATTAACAAATTTATTGGTGTTCCTGTAACTATTGCATCTATTATTTTCCCTTTATTAGTTTTATTATTTTATTTTAATCCTTTGCAAATATTAAATTGGAATAAAATTTTTTTTGGTATATATGTATTTTGTTTGGTGTTATTATCTTTTTTATTTATTAATGATAAACTGGAATTTAATAAACCTGACATTTTAGGAGTATTATTGATTTTATGTTTATTATTTATTATTATGTTTATTTTTTTATTAATAAACAAAAATATTTTTTTTCATATGAGTAAATTGTGAATAAACGTTTTAAATCAAACAATTTGCATAATAATGTAACAAGTAGCTGGTTACAAAAATCTTTATATCAGGATATACAAAAAAAATGGTGGAAACGTTTTTTATTGAGAATCTTTATTTCTCGTATTTTTAGTAAAATAATTAGTTTTTATTTAAAATCTATTTTTTCACGTTTTCATGTTAAAAAAATTATTGTTAAAAATCATATTGATACTAGTTTATTTCATCCGAGTTCATTTAAATCTTATAATGATTTTTTTGTGCGAACTTACAAGAAGATTAATTTTGATAATTCTGTTTCTGCTTTTATTAGTCCCGGGGAAGGTCAAATGTGTATTTTTAATATTAATGCAAATAGTATCTTTAATATTAAGAACACTCCTTATCATTTGCGCGATCTTTTAAAAAATGATTATTTAGCTGAAAAATATCTGAATGGTTTTTTAGTAATGTTAAGATTACAAGTTTTTGATTATCATCGATATATTTTTGTGGATGAAGGTGTTCAATCTAAAAATAATGTTAAAATTCAAGGTCGATTACATACTGTTAATCCTATTGCTTTTAAATATTTTAATGTTTTTTCTGAAAATAGTCGCGAATATACTATTTTAAAAACTTTAAATTTTGGGGAAATCATACAGATAGAAATTGGAGCTTTATTAGTAGGAAAAATTAATAATCATTCAATTATTAGTTTTAAAAAAGGGCAGGAAAAAGGTTTTTTTTCGTTTGGAGGTTCTGTTATTGTGTTAGTAATTGAACCTAATAAAATTAAGTTTAATCAGTTAATTTTAAATAATTCTCTAATCGGAATAGAAACTAAAGTTAATATAGGTGAAACTATAGGTTTTAAATTGAAACAATAAATTAATCGCAAAGATGATTGGAATTAAAAAAAATATAATGAATGGATAATTGTTTTATCAATGCAAAAAAAAACTAAAATTATTTTTATTACAGGTGGAGTAGTTTCTGGATTAGGAAAAGGTTTGTTAGCATCTTCTCTGGGATATTTATTAAAACAACGAAATTTAAAAATTTTTATGCAAAAACTTGATCCATATATTAATGTAGATTCAGGAACTATGAGTCCGCAACAACATGGCGAAGTTTTTGTGACCAATGATGGAGCTGAAACTGATTTAGATTTGGGTCATTATGAAAGATATTTAGATATTAATCTTACTAAAGATTCGAGTATTACGACAGGTCAAATTTATCAATACGTTATTCAACAAGAACGTCAAGGAAATTATTTAGGAAAAACGATTCAAGTTATTCCTCATATTACAGATGAAATTAAATCTCGCATATTAAAAAATGTTTATTCTGGGGAATATGATATTTTAATTGTGGAAATAGGCGGGACTATCGGCGATATAGAGTCATTACCTTTTATAGAAGCAATTCGTCAAGTGCGACAAGATTTGGGTTTCGAAAATGTTTTATATATACATAATACTTTAATACCTTTTTTAAAATTTTCAGGAGAACCTAAAACTAAACCCACACAACATAGTGTGAAGGAGTTGAGATCTTTAGGTATTCAACCTCAAATTTTAATTTTAAGAAGTGAAAGCGATATTTCGGTAGAAATAAAAGAAAAAATTTCGATTTTATGTGATGTTAAAAAGGAGGCTATTTTTTCTAATGTTAATGTTTCGATCGTGGAAACTATTGTTCTTAATTTGTATGCTCAACAAATTGATAATTTCATTTTGAAATTTTTTAATTTAGAATATTTACCAGTAGCTAATTTATCAGAATGGCAACAAATGATTCAACAAATGAAAATTTTAAAAAAAGTTGTTAAGATTGGTATAGTCGGTAAATATACTGCATTTCACGATGCTTATTTATCTGTAGTAGAAGCTCTTAAACATGCAGCTTATTTTAATAAAGTAGGCATTGACATTCAATTTATTTATTCTGAAGATATTAATAGTGATAATGTACACAACTTTTTATGTGATTGTGATGGTATTTTGGTTCCTGGTGGCTTTGGTGGTCGAGCTATTGAGGGTAAATTACAAGCTATTCGCTATGCTCGTTGTAAAAATATCCCTTTTTTTGGAATTTGTTTAGGTATGCAATTAGCTGTGGTGGAATACGCTAATAATGTTTTAAATTTATTCGGAGCAAATTCGACGGAGATAGATGAAAACACTCCTTATCCGGTAATTAAGTGCAAAATTACTGATACTGATATGGGGGGAACTTTAAGATTAGGTTTAAAAAAGACTAAAATTATAACGTCGAGCAAAAGTTATGCGATTTATCGAAAATCCGTAATTTCTGAAAGATATCGTCAACGTTACGAAATGAATTCTGAATATATTTCCATGTTTACGCGAGATAAAAATTTTATAATTTCTGGTTTAAATTTGCAAGAATCAATTGTAGAAATAATAGAATTGGTTGATCATATTTGGTTTATAGGAGTTCAATTTCATCCAGAATTTTTATCTCGCCCATTTAACCCGCATCCTTTGTTTAAAGATTTTATTTTAACTGCGGCAATTTATCGTCAAAAGAATAAAAAAAAGTGTTCATAAACGAACACTTTTTTATTTTTTATTAAAGTCAAAAGAATAAAAAAAAGTGTTCATAAACGAACACTTTTTTATTTTTTATTAAAATTTTAAATGGATTTTATTATGATAATTTTAAATCTGATTTAACTAGACCTAATAAATCATTAATGTCACTAGTTTTTACCATTTTAGGAACAAAATCTTTTACTCTGTCATCTATCCAATTACTAGCATTGTCATTAACAAATTTTAATGCTTCATCAGCTTTTGTTTTTAAATTGTTTGCTGCGGTTATTGTTGAATCAGAAATTTTTTTATCTTTAATATCTGCTTTGTTATTTTCTGCCAATGCATCTACTATTTTTTTCATAGCATCAACTACTTTTTGTGATTCTTGTTTAGCATCATCTAAAGAAAGTTGGTCTTTTGTTGATTTGCCTGTGAAATCTTTAATTTCGACTTTTAAATTATCAATATCTTTAGCTGTTAATGTTTTTATTGTAAAAGGTGCCCAATGCAATAATTTCGCTGTTATGAAATAAACAACTAAAGCTATACCTGCAGATGCTAAAACACCAACTGTAATTTTGCCGTTTTTAGTTTGTAAAAAATTTTCTTTGTGATTCATAAAGAAACTTTTTCTTCTCCTCTATTTATTATATAATTTTATTAAATCTTTTGTTTTATAAAAAGATTCAATATCGCCTTCAATTATAACATATTTTTAGTCTTAGATAAGGTAAAATAATAAATTATTGTAAAATAATAAATTATTTTATTTTATTTTATCAAAAATTTTATGTAGATTTTTTTCTATATTTTTATCTTGCGATATATTTTGCTGATTTTGATAATTTAGCAAATTATTGATGTAAAAAATAGATTTTTTTTTGTTAGCATTAGCTTGTTTAATGGCTTGTATAATTTTTTCTTGTGGATAATTAAATTCAAGATACCATTTTTTAATTATTTCTAATTCTTGGCTATTCAAAACATCTCCTTTAATTTTTTCAATATTAGATATAGTATGACTAATATCTGAAATATTTTTATGTTTTAAATTATTTAATTTTGGTTGTTTATATAATTTTTCGATTTGATTAAAAGTTTCGCCTAAGTTAAACATTTCTTGAACTTGATTATTAATTTCTTTTTGATATAAATACAAAAAGTTTTTTTTTATTAAATTACCTAAAATATTATTTATTTCTGTTAAGGATAAATTAGTGTTTTTTGTTATTTTTTCTGTTGATAGAATAGGTTGTTGATATTGTTTAAATAGTAATAATAGCATTTTTACTTCTTTAATTGATAAATTAAGTTTTAGATATTTATGAATTAAAATTTTTTCTATATCTAAATATCCTTCTTCATATATTTCTTTTAACATTATTTTAGTTTACTTTCTTGCGATAATTTTTCTAAAGCTATTTTAGCTGCTTGTTGCTCGGCGGATTTTTTTGTTTTACCTTCGCCTTTACCTAATAATTGTTCGGATAAATATACTTCAGCAATAAACTCTTTTTCATGTGCTAATCCTGTTTCAGCAACAATTTTATATTTAATGTGTTGATGACGTGTTTGCACTAATTCTTGTAGTTGCGTTTTAAAGTCAATAATTCCTATAATTTTAGATAAACAAGGAACTACTATATAATGAAAAGTTTTTTTTACTTGCAAATAACCTAAATCTAAATATATAGCTGCGAATAAAGCTTCAAAAGCATCAGCAATAATAGAATAGTTATATATACCTCTTTTACGTTCACCTTTTCCTAATAAAATATATTGTTTTAGATTTATTTCGGCTGAATAAATTAAAAGAGATGCTACACAAACAGCTTGAGCTCTTTTTTTAGTCATTATACCTTCATTATCTTGGTTTTTTCTATAAAGATAATTAGCCATGAGAAAATTAATAATAGAGTCCCCGAGAAATTCTAATCTTTCATTATTGTGATGTTTTAAATTATGTTCATTAGCATATGAACTATGTGTTAAAGCGTTAATATATAAATTAATATTTTTAGGCTTTATATTTAATCTTTTAAATAAACTTTGAAGATACATGATAATCCTTGTATTTATTGAAAATTTTCAATTATTTTTTTTAAAAAATTTTTTTTGATTAAATCAATTGTTTGATTAATAGTGTGATAGAAAGAATAGCTTGTAGAATTACCAGGAGCTTTAATAATAATTCTTGTTAATCCTAGTAATATAGCTCCTCCTGTTTTATCTGTATTAAATTTTTTAAAATGGTTTTTTATAGTTTTATAAAAAAATATTTTACTAATTATTTTTGTATAAAAATTATTAGTTAGCATTTTTTTTAAATTATTTTTATACATTTCTGCAGTGCCCTTGTATGTTTTTAATATCATATTAGCTGTAAAACCGTCACTTAATAAAATATCAGCTTCTGTATTAAAAAAATTATTTGGTTCTTCGTTCCCTTGGAAATTAATTTTTGGATTATTACTTAATAATTTAAAAATATTAACATCCATTTTTCGACCTTTGTTTGGTTCTATACCTATATTTAAAAGTTTAATTTTAGGTTCGGGTATATTTAATAATATTTGAGCCAAATAATTAGCGCATATAGCAAAATCTAGAATATTTTCTTCTTTTATTTCCGCATTAGCACCTGCATCTGTTAAAATTCGAGTGCGATTATCAATAGATTTAAACATAAGTGCTAATGATATTCTTTTTATTCCAGGTAAAGTGCCTATAATAAGATAACTAGCTAAAACTAATGCTTGTGTTGGTCCAGCCGTTATAAAACCATCTATTGATGATAGTTGATTAACATCTCTAAGAGCTACAAACATAGAATAGGGAGTATTATCTCTTATAGCTTCTCTGATATTTTGAGCATTCATGGACAAATATAGAGGTGTATTTATAATTTTTAATCTTGTTTTAATAACATTTAAAATATTTTTTGTAGTTGTTTCTTTTAAATAATCTTCTATTTTTTTTTGATCACCATATAAATTAATATTCAAATCTTTATTTGAAATTAAAGCTTTTATTGTTCCTTGAATTACTATGTTAGGAGCGAAATCTCCACCCATAGCATCTATGGCTAATGTAATCATATAAAATCCTTATATTGAAATTTTTAATTTTTTTAAAAAAATAGCATCATTTTTTAATTAAAAAGTCTATTTTTAAAATTTTTATAACTTTTTATATTTTTATTCATTAAATTAATTAAAAAAATGCATTTTTTATTTTTATAGTTTTTAATTTTAAATTTTTAAGTTATTTTTGATAATTGAAATACATTATTTGTTTTAAAAATATAATTTTTATTTATAATTTTAATTTTTCTATTTAACTAATATAATATAGAAATTTGCATTTTTTTAATTTATAAAATTTTATTTTTTATGTAGATTGTTAAAGATGATAATATTTTATAAATAAAATAATATCAACTTTTTAATTATAACATATTTTATAAGGATGATATTAGAAGTTGATTTTTCTTTTATACTCATTTAAAATTTTCCATTTATCCTTTTATTTTAAGTAAAAAAAATAAATTGATTAATTTCTTATCAGATATTTTAAAATTGAAATAAATGTATATAATTTTATTTTTTAAATTTAAAATTATATTTATATTTTTTCTTGACATTTGTAATAAGAATTAAATATAATTCTAATATGAAATTGCTATAGGTTGTAGTAATGATTTGAAAGTTAGTTTTAGTTTTTTAATTACTTTTCAAAATATTAATATCTTTTGATATTAAATCTAAAGACTATTAAATTATTTAATTTTTATTTTTTTATAAAAAAATAATATTTTTTTAATTAAATTAAGTAATATTTATTTTAGATTATTGTATTTTATAATAAAAAATGCAATTTTATTATAAAAAAATTTTGAGTTGAAAAATTATAATTCGATTATAATTCAGAGAGAAGGTGAAAATTTTAACTAATTAAAAAATTCGCTAATTTAAAAACATATATGCATATATGTTGTTGTAATATAATACATAAAGTGTTGACTATATTTTAAATAATTGCCATATATTCCGATTTAAATTTTTTTAAAAATTGGCTTTTATTTTATAATTTATTCGTTATTATATTAGACAAAATGATTAAAATTTTTTTATTTTTATTAATATAATCATTTAAATAAGTTAGAAATATTTAGAAATTATTACATTAATTGAGGATAAATTCTTTTATTTTTTTATTAGTAATAAAAGAATTTGTTTTTTATAATTATTCTACTATTTTTAATATATTAATTATCTCAAATGTGAGATTTATATTTCTATTATTAATGAGATCTATAAAAATGATTTAAATACAAAAAAATTTGGGATTACATGATTTGGAGATAATAATTAACCTAAACCGCAAATTTGATTAAAAAATTATTTTATATAAAAATAGTTTCAACACCATATATATTATTTTAAAATAATTTGTAAGTTGCATGAATTATAAGCTTATTTGCATTTTGTTTTTTAAAATGAAATTTGTAATTAATATTATTATTTTTATAATTGCATTTTTAATTATTAATAATTATTTTTTTAAATATTAAAAAACACAAATCTAATAAATTTTTATATACAAACTGTTATTAGTTGAAAATTAAAAAAATTTAGATCTTTTTATACTTAAAATTAAAAGATAAAAAGATATGATAACGTGATAAAATAAATTAGTAATAATTTGTTTAAACTAATGATAGTTAGGATATTAAGAGTTGGAATACTGAAATTTTTTTTGTCTGTAAATTCTATTTTTAGTGTGAAAATTGCATTTACAAAGATAAATTTGATCACTATTCCTTTATTTTAAATCTATTATGATATGATTAGTTTAAATTTTTAATTAAAATAAAATTTTTATTTTAATATATTATATTAAAGAATTTATCGAAAGAGATATGTTATTTTTTATGCTTAAAAATAAAACTATTAAGAATATTTATGAAAAGTATTCATTTTACTTAAAAAAAAAAATTTCTATTAATGGTTGGAGGGCGCCAAAGAGGCCTAAATTTCGAGCTATTTAACCAATAGCCAGGGCAGTTAAACCCTGAAAGGATATGGTCGGTCGGACAAACGAAAGAATGTCGGATTAGAGCAGACCATAAAAGCGGGTTGAGACGAAAGCAAATTAGTCGAGACGATTCCGCCACCGAATAATTCTATGGAGAAGCCTGCAATGGCCTAAGAAGGAAAATTGATGTAATATTAAGACCTGTTCCGGAAGTTGCTTAAACGGACAGTCCAGAGGCTATCGATATATATCCAACGTATGGGATAGTTTAACAAATAAAGAAACCTGGAATCAGCCTCTACAAAGAGGATACTTCCCCTAAAGAATTAAGGTAGAAATTTAGTGTAACTTGGAGAATCCTAAAACTAAGTAATTAAGTTTACTAATCCAGGGATGAAAGTCTGGATGGTTAAGGATAAAGAATCTTCTTAGTAGTCGTAATAGTAAACCTAAATTTGGAATAGTTTAGTGAATCGTCTTACCAAGAAGAGAGCTAATTACTCTCATAGGGCGAAAGAAGAAAGTAATTTACTACTTATTCAATGGTATCGAGAGAAAGGAGTTGATATATTATGTCAACAACGGTTTCATCAGAAACTAAACTTTTGCGAACATTGGATAAAATTCAATATTGTTCATCAAACGGCTACTCTTTAAAAAGGGAACTTCAGCAAGGAATGAATAACTTTTATAACACATTAATGGCGTTCAACAAAATTGCCACCAACAAAGGGGCGGGCACACCCGGAATCGACAACAAAACCATCGATGGAATCAATCTAGGAAGATTAGAAAGATACCATCTGGAATACGTCAATAACGGTTACCACCCAAAACCAGTTAAAAGAATCTTCATTCCTAAAGATGATAAAAAAACCCGACCCTTAGGCATACCTACCATCAAGGATAGATTGATGCAAAAATGCCTGGAACAACTCTTAACTCCTTATTTTGAGAATATCTTTTCAGAATGGAGTTTTGGATTCAGAACCAAAAAATCATGTCATGATGCTATCAAACGTGTCAAACAAAGATTTAAAGGGATAGATTATTTTGTCAAAATTGACTTAAAAGGCTACTTTGATACCATTAATCATGAGATTCTGATGAGAACCTTAAACCGGTTCATTAAAAAGAATAAAACGCTCGTAACCATTAACAAATGGCTGAAAGCCGGATTCATGAAGGATGGCATCAAGTACGAATCTTTATCGGGATCTCCTCAAGGAGGAATAATTTCTCCTCTGTTGGCAAATGTATACTTACATTACATCGACTTGAAAATGGAGAGACTGATTAAAGAAGGAAAACCAATTAAGAAGAGTAACCTAAAATATTGGAAGGCATGGAAAACACGCCAACACCATAAACTGGGGATTGATAGATACATCAACCTAAATCCAAAACCAAGAGTTGAATACATCCGCTATGCTGATGATTTTATCATCGGCATTAAGGGTGAGTATAACCAGGCAGAGAAAATCAAAGACCAAGTAACGCAATGGCTAAAACAGGACCTTAACCTCACTGTTAGTAAGGATAAATCCAAAATTGTTAAAGCCAGTAAAGGGACGAGGTTTCTATCCTACATGATAAAAGTTAACCCTACCAATAAAACCCGGGAAAGGAAAACTATCAAGAATTCCTTGAACGGTCAAGTTCAAATCCAAATCCCCAAGGCGAAAGCCGAAGAATATGGATATGAATATAATTGGTTAAAAAGGGGAAAGGTGAAACACGACGAAACACTAGCAGAAAGAGACGAATTAGAAATAATCCGGACCTATAAGAAAATTGTTAGAGGAATTATCCAATACTTTTGTTGGGCTAACAATCTAAGTGTTTTGA